>PUOI01000574.1 GCA_003552765.1 Candidatus Hydrogenedentota bacterium
AGTAGGATCCACAGTTCGGGATCCTCCGCGTGGTCCTCCGCCGTCATCTCAAGCAGTTCCTCCGCTTCGCTGGTCTCACCAGCCTGGCGCAATGCCGTCACCAGATTGCGCAAGGCGTTCAGATCCTCGGGGTTGGCCTCGTACGATTCCCTGAATTCGGCCGCGATTTCACTAGGATCCCGTTCAGCCATGTCGAGACGGTTATTTAGGTTCTCCAGCTCCTGAGCGAGCAGTGGATTCTCTTCGGCGGCCGGCGCAAGTTCCTCGATCCTGTCACGCGCTTCAGCCGTGTCCCCGCGGTAAAGCGCCAGTTCAGTGAGAAGCAATTGCGCCCGCAGGTTGCCCGGATTTGCGCTCGCCATTTGATCCAGGACGGTCTCCGCCTCGTCCAAGTCTCCCAGGCGCATGCTTAAATCGGCGTACCGCAGCCGGGGCGATACCTGACCGGGAGCGGCGCTGAGGACCTGCTCCAGGTAGTTCCGGGCTTCTTCCAGTGTGCCTTGTTGAACCCGTACTTCGGACATGGCGAGGAGGGCGGACATATGCTCCGGATTCTCGTTGAGGACTTCTCCAAGGACAAGTTCGGCTTCAGCTGGGGCGGGAGGCGTATTACGCAGGAGCAACTCGGCCTGAAGGACGCGCGCCTGTATATTCTCCGGAGAGCGGTCCCGCACGCTTTCGATGATTTCTCCGGCGCGCGCGAGGTACTCGGGATCATTCGTTTGCAGACACAACTGGGCCACTTGGAGGCTGGCGGAGTCTAATTGCGCGATGTCTTGAGACTCCTCTGAGTACTCTGCGTACAGCGTCTCGCGAAGGTCCAGGGCCTCGACCAGGATGCCGGCATTCGCCAGGAGGGTCATTTCACTTAGGCGCACCGGAAGTTGCTGCTCTTCTGGCAACTCATCAAGGCTGGAGGCGATGCTCTCCAGGGCTTGCTCAATGCCCCCGAGCTGCTCAAACATTTGAGCCCACTGAAGCGCTTGGCCAGCATCGAACTCGCCGCTCTCCAATACGAGCTGAAACTGTTGGCTTGCCTCGGCTTCATCGCCCTCGGCCAAGGCGGCGCTCGCGTAGACGATGCGGAATACATCTTCCGGCAGCCCTGCCTCTTGAGCGCTATCAGCCACATCCCGGGCTTCTTGGTTGTCGCCCAGCGTAAGCCGTATGTCTGCGAGGATCAAATAGGGCTGAGGGTCATCCGGATCGTGCTCCATCGCCTGCTCCAGCAGTTGCTCAATAGTGCTCAGCCGCTCACGGGGGTTGCCCCGCGCCATCCCCACTTCGAACAGGTTCACCGCTGTGTTTATAAGCGAGCCGGTATCGGTGGTCCCTGAATCCAGCAGATTTAGGGCCAGTTCCGCCAATTGGTCGTCACTCGCTTCCGTGCCCGCTTCGGCGGCCATGAGCAGCCGAGCTTGTTGTTCGTCGGGATACCGCCGGAGGTAGGTTTCGAGAACCGCGCGGGCATGCGTTCGCTGACCACTCTGAAGATAGGCGATGATGAGGTGGAACTGGGCCGGAGCGAACCCTGGGACTTGGTCGTACACGTTGGCGAGCCGGGTGGCCGCCCGTTCGGGTTGGCCTTCCAGCAAGAACGTGCGCGCGGTTACATACTCCCGGATAAGCGACTGTCCTCCGTAGCCGTCCAAATGCTGATCGACGACCTCCATGGCCTTGTCCGTCTCCTCGAGGCTGAGATAGATCTCGGCCAGTGCGATCATGGCTTCGGGATGCTCAAGGCGCTCGTGATCGTCCAATGACTCGAGGATATCTCGGGCGGTCTCAAGTTCCCCTTGGCGTTGCTTCACTTGAGCATGTGTGATTCGGCTTTGCACATGGCCGGGTTCATTCTCCAACGCGCGTTCCACAAGTTCTAGGGCCCTGTTTGGCCGGTTTCGTCCCGCGAAGAAGGAAGCCGCCGCCGCCAGCACATCCGGGCTGTCAGGGGCAAGCTCGAGGGCCGTCTCGTAGGCGTCGCGGGCGGCGTCAGGTTCACGCGTCACCATATGATAACGGGCCTTCGCCAAATGAAACTCGGGGTCATCTCCAACGCGTTCTTCCCCGGTTTCCAATGCTTGCATGGCTTGCGTGGAGAACCCGCGCTCGTGCAGGCGGACGGCGAGGTTGCCGTAGACATCGGCGTGACCGGTCTCATCGTCCACCAATTCCCGATAGTGATCGATCGCATCTTGCGTCCGGCCTAGGTTATCGACGGCAATTGCCCGCATGTACCGGGCATCCTCGTCGTCCGGATTCTCCTGCAAACGCCGTTGCATCTGGAATTCCAGGCGCCCCCAGGACTCGGTCTCGAACAAGAGGTCAGCAAGTCTCTCTTGAGCCTCTTGGTCATCGGGTTCATAGCGCAATAGCTGCAGGTAACCCGTGATGGCGTCCTGCCGGGCGTCTACCGGGTCATCCGTACGCCGCAGGTTCACTTGAATGTATTCCCGCAGGACTTCGGTGTCTCGGGGGTTGCGGGCGAGATAGTTGACATAATTGTTTCTCGCTACGACATACTCCCCTTCCGCCATGTATTCGCGGGCGTTCGCCAGCCATTCGCGCTCCTGATGTTGCCGGTAAAGGAGCAGTCCAACCGCGGCCCCGCCCGCCAAAAGGACTCCAACCACTCCAACGATCACCAACCCGATCCAGAATCTACGTGACATAAGTGCGTTCACTTTCCTTAAGGTCGACTTGTACACATAGCAGCATGACAACCAAACTATCGGTGTGTTAGTAAGGTTCCCCGGAAATCGCGCCAGACCAGGGAGAAAAACAAGGCATCTTCGACTAGATACCGCCGCCACAACCGGCGGGGCTCCTGAGCAAGCCGCCACACCCACTCCAGACCTATCCGTTGGAGACACCGTGGAGCCCGCCGGACCTTACCTGCCACGAAATCCAGGCCCGCCCCGATTCCCAGGGAGACAGGGACGCCGATATCCTCATAGTGTTCCAACAGCCAAAGCTCCTGTTTGGGAGAGCCGAGCGCGACGAAACAGATGTCGGGTTTAGCATTCTGAATAGCGGCCATCGCCCGCTCGTTTTCCACGGGATCCCGCTCAAAGCCCAAAGGCGGCGAGTAGACCCCCGCCACGTTGAGGCCCGGATATCTTTCCCTAAGGTTGTGGGCCGCTTTTTCGGCCACGCCCTCCGCGGCGCCGAAACAGAACACCGAATACCCTTCCTGAGCGGCCCACGCGCTTAACATGGGCACCAAGTCCGAACCGCTCAACTTTTCCTTGAGCGGACGGCCAAGAAATCGCGCGGCCCACAGCAGCGGAATCCCATCGGGCAATGCTAGAAAAGCCTCCTTGTAAGCCGCCCGGATATCGGCCCGCCTATGGAAGAGGCAAATGTGGTCCACGTTAGGGGTCACGATGAACCCTGGCGTACGCTGACGTATGCGTTCGCCGACGGCCATGCACAGATCCTGGAAGTCCATGCGGGCCACGGGAACCCCACACACCCTTTCATGACCAGATTTGTCCGGCACGTCTGCCTCCATTTCCGTTAGGATGGCCGTGGGCGCCGCATCTATCATAGCTTGCTCGTTGGTCTTTGTCACGAGGTTGTTTTGCTCCGGCTGTTGTGGTTACCGAGCCAGCCATGCAACCACTACCCCGTTGCATGGCTGGCTGTCTGAAGATTAAGGTTGTCTATCGTCTCCCTGGCCGTCTGGAGCGCCGTCATCCTGGTCTTCATCCAAGAGCACGGCCGTGGGCAGAGTGTCTTCTTCATGACCGGTGTTCGGGGCGGGCGGGGGCTTCATCAATCCGCCGTGACCATCGCCTGGTTTGGCTTGGTCATCCGCATACGCGTAGTAGAGGTTCACGTTGCGCTTGAGGTAGCCGCCCCGATAGGGCCGAATGCCGTTCAAGACGATGCCGATTATGTTGGCCCCGACTTGGTTCATGTCTTGGATGCAGCGCCGGACCATGCCCAAGGTGGACACGCCCGCGCCGATCACCATGATGACGCCATCGGCTATGGGAGCGAGGAGTTTCGCATCCGACATGAGCAGAGCTGGGGGCGTATCGATGATGATGTGGTCAAAAGCGTCCTCCGCCTGCTCAAGGAATTCGATGGCGTCGCGGGACGCGAGTTTGCCGATTAGATCACCGGTCTCAAAACCGGGTCCCAACACGGAGAGGCCTGGATAGGCCGTGGCGCGTACAGCGTCCTGAGGAGAGTACTCGCCGCGAAGGACCTCACTAAACCCTTCCGCGCGCTCCAGTCCAAAGGTTCCCTCGATGCTCGGATGCCGCGATGTGACGTCGATCACAAGCACGCGCCGATTGGCTTGCGCCAATGCAATGGCGAGGTTTGCGGTTAACGAGGTTTTTCCGTCGCCCCGCGTCGGACTAACCACCAGGCAGGTGTTCAGTTCAGACGCGCCCTCTGGCGGATAGATGATGCGCGAAAGAATCCGCCGGAACTCATCGGCCGCCAACGAATTGGGTTGAGCCCCCGTTAAGAGCGCGGCGCTAACGCCGCTGGGTAGCCGCGAATCTTCCTCCATGTGAGGCACGGACGCTAACACGGGGAGGCTAGTGATATGCGAAATGTCCTGCCGCGTGCGTACTTGCTGGTCGTTGATTTCGCGGAGCAATCCCACGCCGACACTCGCGCCCGCGGAGAACATCACGCCCAGCAGCATCAACTGGTACCGCCGGCCACGCTCAGGGCTGCTTGGGGCTCTGGGGGAGCCGGCTTGGCTGATGCGGGCGGGGGCCTTGCTTTCCACATTGATCTGATATATCTGGTCGTTCACGCGCCGCAGCCGGGCTTCGGTGCGGTTCTTTTCATTTTCCAGATCCTGAATCTGAGCCCAACCGTGGGAACGCTGGATCTCGTCGTCGCGATTCTCTTCGATGAGATCCGCGAAGCGTTGCCGGCGCTCGGACGCGCTGTCGAGTTCGCGTTCGGCGCTCGCAAGCTCAACTTCCGCCCGGGCTTCCATGGTCTCCAGGATTTCCCCCCGGACTACTCGCCGTTTGCGGCTGAGTTCCTGTTCATAGGCGTCCCTGTCCCGCACTTTGGTGCGCAATTGGGGCGCATCCGCCGAATAACGTTCCCGCATCACTGCGAGTTCGCCATCCAACTCGCTTACCCGGCGCCGCAGGCTCTGTACGCTCGAGTCGCGGGTGACCTCTTCTTCGATACTCATCTCGTAGATCGGCGTGGAAGGGGTGGAGCCATGCTCGTCCCGGAGGTCTCGAAGACGTTCGAGCCGGCGCTCCCATTGGCGAATCCTTGATTCCGCTTCGGTCAAGTCCGCCTCCGCATGGGTGAGATTCACGTGGTAAGATTGCATGTCGCGCGACATGGCGTCTCGCGACCCCGTCAAAGGAGCGTCTATCTCAAGGCGTTCCCGGCGGATGCGTTGCTGCAAGCCCTCGACTTCGTTCTCGAGATCCTGTTGTTCTTCGTAGAGCAGTCTCAAGCGCTCTCCGCCCACCGTCCGTTCTTCCGCAAGGGCGTAGTCCATGTAGTGCTCAAGGACTCTTTGGACGATGGCCAGTGCGGACTCGCGGTCCGGCGCTGAAGCCCTGATATTGAAGAGTTCGCCCCGGCCGGAGCGAGTGCTGACCGCGCTCATGAGCTTATGTAAGGGATCCTCGGATTCCATAAGCCATTCCATCTGTTGGATCTCGGGTTCCGCAAGGACCCGCTCGAGGATCTCGGTTCCTTCAATCATTGCCCGTTGGGTATCCACAAATTGACCATACGACCGGCCTCGTCCTTGATCGATGCCATCAAGGACGGCCGGCGTCGTGGCGGCGGCCCGGATCGACGCCGTCGCGCTGTATTCGTCGGGGACGGCGAACCAGCCCGCAAGCACGGCCGGCGCCGCCAACACCAGGAAAACGGCAATCATGATGGGTAGCCGGAGGCGAAGCATACGCATGATATTAATGTTTACATCGCGTCCGCCGCCGCTGAACCGCTCGGAGGTGAGTTGATTCAACTCGGAAGAGAATTCGTGTGTCATGGGAGGTCCTCGCTATTCCACGGTTGCCAACGGGGCGATTGCAGTGCCAAGCCGTTGGATGCTTTCCAGATACGTAACGATGTCCGCCGGGGTGCCCCTATCCCGTGATATGCGGCGGTAGCGGTCGCGCGCGTAGTAGGTATTCAGGGCCTGCGTATACAGGCTCATGACCGGGGATACCGTGCCCCGGATGTCGCTAATAAACTGCTGCAGCCGCACGACCGGACGGCGGGGCATGTATATCATGTCGCCGGGTTCAAGCCGCACATCCGCGCCCGTACGCAGCATATAGCGGTAGTCCAACAAGAAGATCTCCGTCGCATCTTCGCCGGCTTCCCGCATTAACACCACTTGGCGCGTGCGCGCTGTTTGTGGGCGATGACCGCGTGCCCGCGCCATCAGTTGCATCAATGTCATGCCCTCGGAGAGTTGATAGACGCCGGGACTGCCAACCTCGCCCCACAAGTAGACCAGGTTGATGCCCTCCGGTATGTAGATGACGTCGCCGGGAAAGATCGGAGCTTCCGAATCGTGGCTGCCCGGTTCGGTCATGTTCCGGAGATCAAACTCAAGCACGTCCCGGTAGCCATCGATGGTGCGGAACACGAAGGCCTTGGTGAGCTGGCCAGTCGTTGTCACGCCCAAGGTGTCCCGGGCCTGGCCCGTGCCTCGTTGCATGCCGCGCATGCCGCCCGCCCGGTTGATGGCTTGAAGCAGGTTTAGCGGCCGATCGTACTCGAATTCGCTGGTGCTGCGAATGTCGCCCATCACGTAATAGCTCTTGCTGGCGCTTTGGGCGATGGTTAAGGAAATCTCCGGGTCCGTGAAGATGGAGGTGTACGCCTCCCGAACTTTTGCCGTCGCTTCCTCCCGCGTGGCTCCATCGACGTCAATGTCCGGGATGTGCGGCAAGGAAATGCGGCCGTCGTACCGCACATCGACCGATTGACTCAGGCTCGGATCGTCGAACGATTGAAATCCAAGCACGTCGCCCGCCTCAATTCTGTACTCCATTTCGAGCAGATTGATATCCGGCGTGCGAACATCGTTCTCTTCTTCCGGCTCGGGTTCCCGTTCCCCAACAATGTCTTCGGTCGGTGTCAAAGCGCTTTCCAGCGCGATGGTCCGAGCGTCCGTGATGGACTGCGAGACTACCGGTCCATTGCCTGCGCCCGTGGCGCATCCCGAGACCGCCACAGCAACCAGGACGAGTCCGGCCGCGAACAAGGCGGGGCGGGCCAACGTGTAGGTGCGCATCTCCTTGGGTATTGTTTTACTCATAATCCATCTCTTTCCCTATTCCGTACGCGTCGATTCGTCTGAGTAGCGAGCTATAACTGATATCCAGCAACTCCGCCGCTCTGCGGCGGTTCCACAACGTATACTGCAAGGCTTCCTCGATAAGGGCGCGCTCCGTGTTCTCCATCGCCTCTCGCGCCGCTTCCTTGAGGGGGGGGAAGGTTCTACCTTTCGATGCGCCATTCCCCGATTGACGCCCCCCCTGGGCAACCGGCGGAGCATTTTCGCTCGTGGCCCCGTCTATCTCATCTGGACCGGCGCCTTCCTCTCCGCTAAGTTCGGAACTCCACAAACACGACGGATCACCCGTGGTAACGAACTTCTTGACTTGCCCGCCCAATTCACGGACATTCCCGCGCCAAGGTATGGCTTGCATGCGCTTGATGTACTCATTTGGTATGGGTTTGTAGTGTTTGTCTTGCTGTTGGCAGTAATTGTAATTGAAATGTTCCGCCAATAGGGGCACATCCTCCAAACGGTCGCGCAGCGCAGGCATCTCAACGGTCATTTCGCTGATCCGGAAGTAGATGTCCTTTCGCAAGTAACCGTTTTCGATGGCGTCCTCCAACGGCACGTTCGTAGCGGCGATCACGCGCACATCCACGGGGATAGGGGAAACGCCTCCGATGCGCATGATAGGCTCGCCTTCCAAGACTTGCAGCAATTTGCCCTGGATCCGCAACGGGGTCTCGGCAAGTTCGTCCAAGAAAATCGAACCGTTGTGCGCCAACTCAAACCGGCCCGGCTTAACGGAACGCGCACCCGTGAAAGCCCCAGGCTCAAAACCAAACAGTTCGCTTTCGAAGATTGTTTCGGGTATTCCTGGGCAGTTCACTTTGATGAAGGGTTTCTGCGCGCGCGAACTTAGTTTGTGGAGCATGCGCGCGGCGATCTCCTTGCCTGTCCCTGTCTCCCCTGTGATTAGCACCATCAAATCGGACTGAGCCAAGTCGCTCAACAGTTCTTTGACGTGGTGGATCTTGCGGCTGCGCCCCACCAACTGCTCGTTCAGGGGAGCCTGAATCATCTGTGAATCGGAGAATTGGGCCGTTGTGCCTGCCACGGGCTTGCTCCTTCCACTCCTTCGGCTGTCCTACAAGGGACAGCCGCTTACTGGCGCTGGGGAGACGGCGCTATTGCTCATCTCCTTACCCTCTCGCCGTGCCTGGGGTCCCGGTTGAACTGTGCAAATGCTAGAAGCCTTTATTCATACGGGAGCAAATGTTATGCCGAACAACGAAGCCGGTTTTGTCCAGATAATTGCACCCCTATGGGGCTACATATTGTGTTCACCCCCAAAAGGTACAACATATGGACCTGCTTGCCTGGAGGATTGCGTGGCTGCTTTGGTAGGGTGGTCAAAAGTTTGTCACAAATGAATAACATTTGATGCTCCTGAAGCCCCGGCGGCGTTCAAAAGGGCGATTTGCGGGTTCGTGGCCCGCATTTCGTGACACTGCCCCATTTGGTCCCGAACGGCCCAAAATTGTTTCACGCCATGGGCGACCGTAAGCCGCCGTCCCCAACCGAACTTGCCTGGTACTCTGTCCGCCCTTAAATGGTGGGTAGCCGCTATTCTTGCCGGTGATGCAACAGGGGCTTCCAGCCCGTGATTCATGGCCTGGAAGGCCATGCGATTTCCTAGCGCGTTCACTTCGGCCATCAACAAGTCTGGGCTGGGCGCTCCACTAGCGACCGCGGCTAACCCAGTATGCAAAAACAGGAGTCTACCCCAGCGAGTATACCATCCCGGCGCCAGGGGAATGGTTCCTTGGAGGGCTCATCCTACCGGGTTAAGACAGTTTCGTGTCGCGCCTGAGTGGAGAGGGTGAAGGGCGAAGGACCATGAAGAGATGATGCGGTCAGCACGCCAGCAGGGTTCGGCTTTGGTGGAAGAGATGGCTCAGTAAAAGGAAACAGCCCGAGGGGGCGGGTGGAACCCCCTCGGGCTTTGAATCATGGGTGAGGCGTAGTGGGGTGTGTTTTGTTACTCAATGGGGGCCCAGTCCTCACCGTCAGCACCGCCGTGTGCAACATTTTCTGTAATTTCTGTCGTGGTTCCTCGGATCACGCCGGATTCGTCCACATAGAAAGAGCGATGTCCGGTATTGCCATAATTGATTGGCCAGGCAGTAGCGGAGTATATGGGCTCGCTGCCGTCGGGATCTGCGTCGAACTCGTAGCCTTGGGACCGGTTCCCTTCGTCCAATTCGCCTAAAGTCGCGTCGATGAACCCAGGGACACTTAAGTCACCTGCAGGATCGTACAAGTCGTTCAGGGTACCGAAGAGGTTTACACCATCATTGGTGTCATAGCCGGCTGCCTGGAACGAGATTTCGCCGGTGGAGATGGTCCGCATGGCGCCGACGGCGCTGGCTTCGTTGGCGCTCATGCGCGAACGGAGCAGGTTGGGGATGGCGATGGCCGCGATG
>PUOI01000328.1 GCA_003552765.1 Candidatus Hydrogenedentota bacterium
AACCAAGCCAAGGGCCGGGCCTGTCCCTGCCATAGCGCAAGGACAATAACGCCATTTTACTCGGACAGTGTGTTTCTTGGCAATGGGTATTCTTCATAGGCAAAGGCTTCGCCCTGCCCCCTACTCCCATACTTGCCGGGCAAGGCAACCGGGCCGAATCAAGAGCCGCCTTCGTGTTCGTCCAGGCTTTCAATAACGGACTTAATCTCGGCTTTGTTGGGCCAGATATCGCTGCCTCCATCGCCGCTGTTTTCAATCAGACGGCCGTAGATCGCCGCGACGCCCCGGCTCGCCCAGCGCGGGATCTCATCAAGGATTTCATCGTCATCGTGCATGTCTTTTTGCGGCCAGGCGTCGTCACGTCTCCGGAACCGGTCCTCACTAAACAAGGGCCTATCGGAGAACACCTCCACACCGGCCTCGATCTCGCTGTCGCTGGTTTCGGTGCGCCAGTGTTCCCACCCCGCATACTGCTCGTCGCCGGGCCGAAGCGTGTTCCACCGAATGCCGCGCTCCAGATACTGTCCTCTATTGGCGGGTTCGGGGTCTACCCCTTCGCCGATGTCGCTGTCCGAGTACCGGATGCCGATCCAATGATGCCACCCGCCGAGTTGGGGGATGAGATCGTCGAGCCACCACTCGATTTGGGTTTCGTTGGTCCAGAACTCAACATCCCAGCCGATGCCCATCGACCAGCCAGGCACAGGTCCGAGCCGGGCGGCGATGTAACGGTTGATGCGCTGGCTGTGGGCGCCATCGTATCCGCCGGGTAAGTAATTGAAATCGCCTTCTGGTCGCTTGCCCCACATCCAGATGTGCAGCCAGCCGCCGCGCTCCGACCACTCGGCCGCGGCCGCTTCCAAGGCCTCGAACGTGCGCACATCCGGCGTTTCGGGAGCTTCTTCCAAGCTGCCGGAGGAATCGGCCTCGAACCAGCCGCGGCCGATCGTGGAGATGTGACCGCCATTAAATCCGTGGTTGTCATTGAACTCCGCCACGAAGGATTGCATGCGGCTCACGTCGTCATGCAAGCGCTGTACCGAGGGCATCATGATGAGGATGGGCGTGCGTTGCGCGAGTTCTCCCTCCGGCCCATGCTGACGCGCCCACGCGGTTGGTTCGTCCGGAATTTGACCGCTCCATCCCGTCCGGCGGGGATTACTCGAGGGCTGGACATCCACGGTGAACTCCAAGCCGTCGAGCGCTTCAATCGGAGAACTGGTGACGCCGGTCCAGCGGCCCTCAAACGACGCGCCAAAACGATACACGTAGGTGTCGTCCTCGCCGCTGTACCACACCAAACTCGTCCGCTCCGCGCCGCTGTCTTCGTGGCTCCACGTGCATGAGCCCTCGACATCCCATCTGTCCACGCCGCTAGCGGCGTCTGGGGCCTCCACCGCAAAATCGGTCCAGCGATACAATTCGACTTCGTCATGAGACGCGGATTGCGCATCAACCGGCGCCGAGGCCAGAACGCCGGTAAGGCCAACCGCCAGAACCGCCAAACACGCAAGCCTCACCTTGAATCCATTAGCGCCCGTCATGTCATCTCCCCTCCTCTATTTCTTGTCAGTGGCCAACACCAAACACGCATGTTCCACCAGCGCGGCATACACGCTGATGGAACATGCGACGCACTATCCTGATTTAGTCTTCTCTGATGACTTCGACGCCCATCAGATTAGCGAGATGCTCGACATCCCGCGTATGGTCTCCGTAGAAAAGGACCCGGTGAAGCATGGTCATCATGCCGTGCTCAGGGCTAAGGACGCCTCCCCCCCATGTCCGAGCCATGCGCTCGGCGTCGTTCACTTCGGTGCGGACCTGGGTGCGGCACGCAATGGTGGATTTCTCCGGCACTTCCGCGATGACGCCGTTGGAGAGAAGGAACGTGTCTAGATGGACGAACTTCGTGCGCGTAATCTCCTGCCCTTGCCGGTACAGGACCTCCGGCACCGCGCCGTCGCCGCCTACTTCCGAGTGGCCGCGCAACAAATATTCGGCCGCCTCGCCGTCGGGACCGTCCATCTTGCTCGCGCCGGTGCAATGGGCGATCCACATCGAGTTCTGCGCCGTGTCGATGTAGTTGTTGCCTTGGAAGCCGGGCAGATCAAAGGCGTACTGGAAAAGCATCATGGTCCAAAGCGAATCCATGTCGCCCTCGCACACGGCGGGAATGCCCCGGTCGCGCAGTTGCGTAAAGGCGAGGCACGGGAAGCCGCGTTCGAGCCAGCCCAGACACCCGCCCACGGTGACCGCATCGGCCTGTTCTTCCTCGATGAGCTGGTCGAAGGCAAGGCACATGCGGGACGCCATGACGACGTCGTTGCGCGAAGGCTCAAGGACGTCTCTTGCCTCGTTGATCCAACGATCGGTTTCGGCCTCCACGGCATCTTGGTCAAGGCCGTCGATAATGTCCTCGACGCGCTCGTACGGGATCTCGACCACGTCGGCCCCCAGCTTCTCCTTGACCTGATCCGGATCGCAGCTCGCCGGCGTGCCTTGGGCGTTGGGGAAAAGCAGCGCCCGGCTTTGCTTCATCAGCGCCGGCGCGCGCAACAGCCTAGCCGCCCGTTCCAGTTCGCCGTAGTCGCTGCTGGAAAACAGCGTCACCGGATGGCCCTCCTCCTCGCGCCAACGCGGCGGATACATCCAGTCGTGGCCGCTGCCGGGATAGGAATACACGGCGGCGGGGCGATTCGCCTCAAGCACGGGGGACATCACCCCAATGAGCCAGCCGATGCCGCTGGATATGGCGAGCACAGGCGCGTCCTCGCCCGCCTCTTCCATCAATGCGGCGGCCTCGTCCGCATTGTTCACGCGGCCTGTCACGAACTCAACGTTGCCGAGGTTGTTCTCGATTTCGTCAAAGCGAGCACGGATATTCTCGAACGCCTCTCCGCAGATGTTCCAATTTCGATCGGGCTGCCCCTCTTGGCCCAACAAGGTGCAGATGCGCACTTTCTTGTCCCGTGCGGCCCGCGGTTGGTTTGCCTGGGCCCCAGTCGCCAGACCGGGCGTCAGAAAACCTGCAGCCGTTAACGCGCCCGCGCTAGCCATGAATTGCCGCCGGTTCATCGACCCTGAACAACACGCTTCACACATGACGTAACCTCCTTTTGTACGCGAGGCTCCATGCCTCATCCTTCGCTGTACACAGTAACCCGACTACGACATGTACAAGTATTGCACACTGAGTTCAACTCAACCAAATCGCGCTTCTTACTATGCACCGCATTTAGACATGCCCGTGCGCTCGGAACCCATGGTCTCGCGGTCAGCAATCGGGGGAGCGGGTATGCTCTTATGCCTCCTCGTTCCCTGGCCGCCGACAACAACAGATGACGTTATCCCCCCAAAGCGCCTGCTTCTTTCCCGACTGGACCCGGCGCACCCCATTTAGCCCCAGCTTAACCAACTTCCACCCGATAAGACGCGCCTTCCCCGCAAGAGTCTTCGGAATGGGGCCCGTCTCCGAGAATTCCACTTCAACAAATCCGGCAAACTGCAACACTTGTTTAAGAGAGTTTGGCGTTAGTATTGTGCAGTGCGTCAGATCCCCGTAGATCATTTGGCGCGAGAAAAGGCCCTCACCGTTTGGGGTTTGCAGAATGAAACACCCCCCCGGTTTCAGAGCTTGTTCAACCTTACCCAGCAACTCTATCAGTTCTTCTCTATGAAAATGCTCAACGAAATCGACGGCAATAATCACATCATAAACGCCTTCCGAACTCAACAGGTATTCAAACACATCCGCCTCAATCGCGTCACATCCTAGCTCTTTTGCGATCCCCACCTGTTCAGCGCTCACATCTATCCCCTGCACATTATGAAAGCCCTGCTCCTTCAGAAACTGAAGCAAATACCCTGGGCCACATCCCAACTCAAGAATGCGGCAACTGCTGTTCATGTCCGTGATATATGGCAGATACCGGTACTCAAACGCTGTCCACAATCTATTTCTTTCTTCAGGCCTAAGTGTGCCGGCATGTTCCTTAAACTGTGAAACATATTTCTCATACAATATGCTGCGATAATCCTTCATGCCATTACTCCTCGCCACGCTCTGTCATACTATGCTCCAATGGGGTCAATACCGCTTCTTTAAACTCCTGCCCCATATGCTCAATCCGAAATGCTCGATGAACCCGGTCATATCCCTGTTCCCCTAACTGTGCCGCATATTCGGGATTGTCCAGAAGGGTTAGAATCTTCTCTCTCAGGTCATCTACATCCCCCGCTCTTGCAATTAGTCCTGAGACGCCGTCCTCGACAGCATCAGGTATACCTCCGCTGTCTGATCCGATTACAGGTTTCTTACAGGCGTTTGCTTCCAAGAACGTTATTCCAAAGCCTTCAACATCGTGATAAGGAGAGCCTATATATGTGCTTGGCATAACAAAAATGTCGCATACCCTATAAAAATTGGTGACTTCCCGGTAGTCCTCGAAGCGCACATAGCGCTCTATTCCGAGCGACTGTACTTCTCTCTCTAGCGCCACGCGGCACGGTCCCGTCCCCATAATCACATATAGGACATTGGGATGCCGCCGAATCACTTCGGGCAGAGCTTGTATGACTGTACGGTGTCCTTTTCGCGCTTCCAAGCGAGCAACCGTAAGAAGAACCCGCCGTCCGCGAAGTCCCTCCCGTTTCGCGAATGCATCTATATCATCAGAATCGCCAAAACGGTCTGGATCTATCTTCGGGTTTATGACTGTTATGCGGTCCGCTGGAATACCTCTCTGCTGGACGGCGCTCTTGGTCCACTCGCTATTTGCGATAACGCGATATGCATTTCGCAACAGTATATTTGTAAGCCATCCTCGCAACCGGCCTCGGTTCCGGATCAGCTCGGTTCCATGTGCTTGCACAACGTACGGCGCGCCACGCGTCCACTTCACCAGTAATCCCGTCAAGGCAAGAGGATAGGTGACGCTGTAGTACAGGACCAGAGGCCGCTTCGCCCGAGCCAAGCGCACGACCCGGACCGCCGCTCGCAAAACAGATACCACGGTACGAAGCCAAGTGCGCTGTTCATACTCCATCCGTTCAATCGGAAACGCCTGTTCCGCATCAAATGCCTTGGTTTCCTGCAAGCTTTGTGAGTCGTATCCCTGGTGAACCGAGGCGCTTACTCCGTGCGGCGCCAGGACATATACTTCATCTGGGGGAAGACTTGCCGCCAGATCATAGACAAGGCGGGCGATCCCCCCCGCCATTGGCGGGAAATTGTGCGCAACAATAAGTACCTGTGTCATCTCTCTTCTGGAAATCCTTGCCCCAGCCGCGGCTCCGTCCTGTTTCGGTATGGCGAATCGGGACTAATTTCAAATCGGAGGAACGCTCAGTAACGCCGGTGTATTGCGCCCAGTGTCACGCTGATCGCACGACATATCACTCGTCTCTGATTCACGCATTTTCTTCAGCAGCGACATGAATGGTAGGGAGTTGCGAGACCATCTTCCTCTGTTCATCTTGCGAGAACCCTCGTTGTAAGCGCCTATAGTGTGGGAAGAAGGCGTCATGCGCCGATACCTCCCGCAGAGGTTCTTCTATCAGGTCACGCCTAACAAAGAACGCATTGACCCCGTTCGATTCACAACCAACCAGCCCGTAGCCTTTCCTTCCGCCCAGAAACTCCATGGCCGCCAAAGAAGATCCATGATAAAACCCGCTGGGATGCGCGGCCATCCTGTCGAAATTCGCTTCATACGGGATGGTAACCGGTTGATCGGATCCGAACGACGCGTTGTATTCTATTACCACGACTCTGGGCTGAATAACTTCCACGGCCTCCCACACCCAATAGTCATTCCCATCGATGTCTATCACCAGTAAGTCGATCTCGCCCTTCATCCCGGCATCTTCCAGCAAGCCGTTGATGTTATCCCGTGTAACAAAGGCATGCTCAATAGGCACTCGCTCCGCGTGCCCCAGCAGCCGGTTGCCATAGTATCCGCGAGCAGCCCGAACACTATCTTCATCGCAATCCATCAGTAGCCCTCGCCAACCGCAATGAAGCGATAACAGCGCACTGAGGCACTCTGTGCCATCCTCTATTCCGAATTCAACAAAGCGATAGTCGTGTACGCCTATAGTTGAAAAGATCCACCCGAGTACTCCGTCCTCGCCATTCTGTGAATAGACTTTGAATTCATAGGGAGTCAGCGAGTATTCGTCTGATTCCGCCATCAGCGATGGATACTCCCGTAGCATGCTGAACGCGGCATTCGTTTGCCCCATATACTGAAGGAGACGTAGCTCGTCGTCAACGCTCGTCACCGCGAGTTGTTTCTTCGTAACGCTGCGTACCGTCTCTTTCGCCCTATCTTTAAGCCATTGTTTCACGATATACTACTCCTCTTGCTCGTCTCCCAAAGGCATTAAGCTGGTGTGCTTCATACCGCCAAGATTGCCAAATAGCACTGTTCTGATTTCACAGTGCGGTACGCACTCCCATGTATCTCCCGATCTTTCTCAACGCGCTTAGTTCGGTCAAGCCGATCGCGGGCGCCGCTGCGAAGAGACCGATTAACAGAAACAGACGCATTGTGGCGTGTTGGAGATTCGATTCATCCGCCAAAGAAAAGGCAAGCACACTGCAGACGGCCACCAAAGACGCAAACACGACTATCGGTCTTAGCGAATAGGGAACGGAATACACACGTTGCGCTACGATATAGCCGCACGTCAACAGCACACCAAAGCTGCCAAACGTTGATAGTCCCGCCCCATAGGCGCCATAACGAGGGATAAGCACGGATGAGAAAACTACTTTTACACACACAGCCCCAACGGCGAGCACCATGACGTAGTACGTCTTGTGCGTTATCGTGATCGCGATAAGCAACACGAGCGTGAACTGATATAGCGCGTATGAAAACACCACCCATGGGACGATATGAATGGCAGGTGTGTAGAAGGCGCTTCCCCCAAAAACCGCAACAAGTTCCGGAGCCGCTAACGCCAATGCCGCTCCGAGCAGGCTCGCCGCTGCAAAGACGTATCGCCCTCCCTTGGCGAGTTGTTCCTTGGCGTCCTCCTGTTTCGCAATGCTATACGCTGAGGCTGGCCATGCAGTCTGAAAGGCGCGGGTAAAGAGTGTCATAATCATGCCAATCTTCGCCCCCAGGCTGTAGACAGCCAGTTCATCCATCGTGCTCCAGGCCCGCAGGAAATATCGGTCGGATAGTGTAATGATGGATATCGTTAGCGTCCAAGGGATCAACGGTAACCCAAAACGAAGCATACTCTTAAGATGTCTGCCGCTGATGTTTAGTCCGATGTCTTTACGGGTCAACCAAAACCCCGCAGCCCCCATGGCCACGATACCGATTATATCACCCCATAACACCCCCTGCAATCCAAAGTCGAATACTACAATGAAAAGCAGAATCGCCGTAGGCCCCACTATCGCACGAACAAGATTGAGAGCGCTAAATGCTATACTCTTTTCCTTTGCTCTTAATAACGACAGGAATTGGTTCGTAACCGCCGTCAGCGCAACCGTTACGGCGACAAGTTCCACCAGATGACTTAGTTCCGCGTCGCCAAATATGGCGGCAGCCAGCCAAGGAGCAAAGGCAAACGCTAGGCCGCAAAACAGGATGCTCGCGCCCAGCACAAACGTGAACGCCGTTGCGATCGCTTTGCCTCGGCCGCTAGCGCAGTCGTGATAATGATAGTAACGCACGAGCGCGCTGGCCATGCCCAATTCAAACAGGGGAATCAGAAAGATAATGGTGGTTGTGGCGAGGTCCCATGTGGCGAACACGCTGGGTTCAAAGGTTCGCGTGTAGAGGGGCACGAGCAGAAAGGCCACGCCCCGGTTGGCCATGAGTCCAAGCATGTAGATGACGGTGTGCTTGGCCGTGCGCTCGAGACTGGTCATGGCTGCGCGGCGGGGGGAGACGTTGGGCTCTGAGCGGTATGGGCAGAATACCGCGTCAGGAACAGGATAAAGCCCATTAGCAGATATAGGGTCACGGCGGCGCCCGTCTGAAGGGGTTGCAGACCGTTGACCGCCATGATACAGACGTACCCCGCCATCAAACCGGCCACCACCCCTTGGGACTCCGGACTGAGTTCGCGGCTTTGCCGGAGGACATGAAGCACGAACAGCCCGTGAAACAACAAGAATAGCGCTATGCCGATCACCCCGGACTGATACAGGATGTCAAAGTAGACGCTGTGTGCCGTCGATTGGTTCCACTGGAATTCGCCACTGCTCGTCATCTGGAAGAACTCGAGCTGATTTCCGATGCCCATCCCCAACACGGGATTCGCGGCGAACAGCTCCAAGCTCTTTCCCCAAGCGTAGTAGCGTTGATCCTCTTGAAAGCCGCGCTCTAGCGTGCGTTCCTGAATCGTGCGCAACGTGTCCCGCGCTTCGTCTGGAAACGCCCAAAATGCGATCCCCGTCCCCACAAGCCCGATCGCCACCACCAGCAGGGGCGCGATGAAGAAACCGCGTATCCGCTCTCCCCGGGCATAGCTGAGGCAAAACAGGGCAGCGACAGGCGCGCCAAGGACGTATAGCAGCGCCAGGCGCCATCCGCTGATGAGCAAGAACGCCAGCGCCAAACATCCAATAGCCATCGCCCCCAATGCGCGCATCCATGACCGGGTTACACGGAACTGCGCCGTGGATAGGCCAAGAACCAGTCCCAGCGTAGCAATCTCGAATTGGGACAGCAAGCGCAACTGGATAGGACCTACTTCGATCTGGCCGTAGTAATCCTCATGCCAGGTCTGTCCCGTAGCCAAGCGATACAACCCTGTCAACACTATGAGCCCGCCCCCGGCAAGGATGGCCGCCCGAATCCCGCGCCCATGCCTCTTGGCGAGCGGCAACATAAGCGGGATAAGCATCGCCAGCGGATAGAAATACAAGCGCCGGTAGTCTCCCAGTATGTCTCTGGGCGCGTGGCCTTCCATGAATCCCAGCACGAGCGAGAGCAAACCATAACCCGCCATGATTAACAGGAGCGTAATCAAGGCCGGCTCCAAACCAGGCCGCTGCTCGCCAAAGTGCAAAAACCTGTTGTGTTCCGGATAGCGAAGCCAATAGTAGGCGGCTATGGCGAAGAAATACAAGGCGAAATCCGCCCCATACACCCGTATGCCCATGACATGCACGGGCCACTCGCTCATGGCGACACACAACCCCAGCAAAGCGGCTAGAAAAACAAGCGACAATCCGGCGGCCAGGGGCGCCAGCAGCGGAGCCGCGAGTGCGCCAGCCACCACCACGGCCGCAGCTAGCAAGCCGCTTTCACCAAGGAAAAGGGGAAACAACGCGGCCGCCGCAATGAGAAGGCCTAAGCCCCAGGTGGCCGTTGAAGGAGGGGATGAAGCGGCGGGATCGCCGGTTGTGGGTGGAGACTGCATCGAACCCGTTGCTTAGTCCGTGAGGACCAGGTCGTGGATTTCCAGAATGACAGGGCTTCTTGACCGAATGCGACTGGAATCGGCCTTGGCCGCTCCAAATTCCAAGTCGAGTATCGTCACGTATTTGTGCCGCATGAACGGTGTGCCCCGTCTGCTGAGGTAGTCGGCTTCAGCCGATTCAATAATGGGAATCTTCTCGTGATGCTGGCCGTCCGGATTGAAGTCGTAATCCGCGCGGGCCGTGTGTACCCCAGCGCGCAATGTCTCGCTATGCAGGATCTCCCCGTCTCGCAGAAACTCCAGCTCAGCCACGGGCTCCCCTTGCGGCTCGGAG
>PUOI01000607.1 GCA_003552765.1 Candidatus Hydrogenedentota bacterium
AGCACTTGGCTCATGAGTTGCTCCTGAGCGGCCGCATGGCCTCTCTCGGCGAGCTGGATGCGGGTGGTGGTGATGTCCCGCCCTCGGCCCCGCAACAGCGGTTGCGTCAGGTTGACGTTCAGCCCTCCGCCCCACTCATCGCGGAACTGGGTGAAGGTGCCCTGGTCCTTGTCCAGGTTGAACGTGATGTCGTAGCCGGTCCCCCATTCAAGCAGGCCGGAGAGTGAATAGGAAGACCGGGTGCGCTGGGCCTCGGTGTCCTGAACGCCCGCGAAGGTCGCGACATCGGAAGGCGCCGTCTCCTCCGAACGCATGTAGGTGATGCTGCTGGAGGCCACGGGATCAAATTCGCCGTGTGCTGAAAAGATATCCGTTTCGGAGAGCAGGGGGTCGTGCGATGCCACGATGATGTCGTCGTTTCGATCAAGCGCCATGCGCACGCATTCCCTAACCGACATGGGGAGACGTGGAATTTCGCCGTCGTCCTCCATCACCCGGTAAAACAGGTCCAGATCAATCCGTTCCTCATCCAGCAGGCGTTGGATGTCGTCCTGATATTCCATCTCCACCTCCGCTGGAGCCGGGAGGCGGTCAAGGGGGCGGCCCTCCGGCGCGTCGGTTTCGGCCGGACCTGGGCTGGGGAGGGGCTCGGCCTCAATGGCCGGGTTTGAGGGGGACTGCTCTCCCTGTTCCTCCTCCCGTTCGCCGGCCGGAACCAGGATGGGACCGGCGTGTTCGGCATCGGCTTCAAGGGGTTGCCCGCCCGCCTCATTGCCGTTGATCCACAGGCTGAACCCCGCGCACAATACCGCGCCAGCCAACCATTTCCCCAACCGTGGCAGGTGCATTTTCAATACCTCCTTACAACCCCGCGTGTAGCATTCGAAACGGCGCATACCAGCGCCGTGCTGGATTCTTCTGACCATCATGAACCGGGCCAGGTTTCGGAGACAGCTGCTGTCTCCGTCCTGGCCCGCAATCCCACTACTATCCCGCCGCACAACAACGGCGGTATCAATCGTTTGTGGGCTCCTCGCCTTCTTCCGGGCTTTCCAGGTCCAGCTCTAGCGGTTCGTCCAGCCCAGGCGCCTCTACCTCGCCCGGCGCCTCCTCGGGATCAATCTCGATCTCCATGGGCTCGCCTTCGTCCGCGGGGAAGTCGGGCATCTCCGGCGTCTCCACGTCTGGATCCACTTCAACCTCTGGATCTGGCGCAGGCGGCACATCCATTGGCGGAACGTCGGGCGTTTCTGGCGGGGCCATGGGCGCATCATCCATCGGCGGAGCGGGTGGCGGCGCATCGCCGGGCTGCGTTTCCATGGGCGGCGCCATCATGGGGTCGTCCGCGGCCATGGGCGGCGTGGGCTCCATGTCATCCAGCAAGGGCGCATCTTCCATGACCGTCTCGGGCACTTCGCCGGGATGCTCCACGTCAAGGCGCGCTAGCGCGGTCCGCGCCCGGCTGGCCTGATGGGAGCCCGGGAAGATGGTGAGCTGCTCCTCATAGGCCGCGATGGCCTCTTCAATGGCGTCCTGTTGTTCGTGGACCCGTCCCATGGCGTAATAGGCGCGTTTCCCAGGCAACGTTTCGGGCCACATCTCCACGACTTCCTCGTACAGACGCAAGGCCTCCTCGTAGTCACCTTCTTCCTCGGCGAGATTGCCCAGGGCCTCCACCGCAAAAGGCGCGAATTCGCCCCCGGGATACTCTTGTCTGAGTGTTTGGAACAATTCCCCGGCCTGCTCGTATTCACCGGCATCAAAAGCCGACTCCGCCGCCATGTACAGGATCTCTTCGCGCAATCCCCGCGCCTCGGCGGCCAACTGTTCGAGTTCGGCCGCCCGGACTCCGGGGTCCTCGGTTTGCATGGCGCGCGCGTATTGGCTCACGACCCGTGCTTGCTGGGCTTGCACGTTCACCCGGTACAAAACCCCCGCCATTGCGGCAATAAGGATAAAAACCCCCGCGGCGACATAGAGCAACGGGTTTTCCCGGATGTGTTCTAGCCACGCGTTCCATTCCGAGTTGCCGGTGTCATCGTGTTGTTGGGTGGGGGCGAAGAACATGTCCCCACGCTTCTTGCGTTTGCGTCCCTTCTTTTCTAAAGCCATTGACCGCCTTTATCTCCTCTTTTATCTTCTGTAGCGCTATTTCGTGACGCGCCCGGTTGCGTCTTGCGCGTCCTACATGTTCTTGATGTCAGGGCAGGTCCCACGACGTAATTTTCCACAATCCGCCTTCGCGCCGGAAATGCGCCATGACCTCGCCCTCAGTTTCCAGGTGGGGATCGCGCTCCGGATTCGTGGGCTCCGCTGTTGTGGCGAACCGCTCAATGGAATGAGCAAAATCGCCCAAGACCAAAATGCGCGGACGGCTCCGCCGGATGCGGATGTTGCGGTAGCGGCTGAAAATCTGGTCTAGGTAGGCGTGCAAATCCTGGTAGCTCCGGCCCGCGGGATCCCGGTAGCTGCGCGAAACATGGGTCAACACGCGCGCCTTCCGGCGTTCTTGCATCCCCCATTGCACTTCGGCGAGGATGGCTTCAATTTCCGCTTCCGCGCCAACCCGCCCGCCAGGAATGGGCGGACGCCAATCCAGCCGCACATCTTGCCCGGCGCATCCCGTCACGCCTAGGGCCACCATCACCACAAGCCAATGGAACCGCGTTTTCATCAATCCCTCGGCGTGACACGAAGAAACACGTGACGTCCCCGGAAGAATCCGCCATCGCGTATGGCAATCCGGAGTTCGCGGTTGCTTCGTTCAAACGCCAATTCAGCGCCTTGTCCCTGTACCCGGTTGGCAAGGCTCCATCCCGCCGCCGCGCATTCGCGGACAAAAAACTCGACCAGTTCGTTTACCGAGTGCCGCGTAGTGTACACGGCCTCGCCCACTTCCAGGCCGGCCCGCTCATAGATGAAACTGCGGTCGCCATCGTAGCTAAGTCCTCGGGGTATGGGCACATCGCGGAACGGCTGCTGAGGCGCGAGGCTCAGCCCGGGGTGCGGCGCTTCGTAGTCGTCGAAATCGTTATCGTAGTCAGCGTCTGCTCCACTCGTTTGCTGGCCTTGTTGCCAGGGCGGATGCTGACATCCCACCAATGGCAAAAGCAAGGCGATGAACGCAATGAGTGAAAGCCCGGTTAGTACACGCATGATAGTATCCTCGTGACCGAATCGTGAAAACGTGCGGCGATCCCTAACTACAGCCGGTAGCGCTCTGGATGAGCGTGGGGCTCGCGGAAGCCCCGCATATCTGAAGGGAATGATAGCATAGCGGGCAAAGAAGATGCGACCATTTGCTGCCCAAGCGCTGGACAACGCAGCCCGATCCATTGGGATGACCCCGCAGTAGGAAGGATTCCCATCCGGCGATTGGGCGTAGGATGCTTTGACATGGGGTATGCCGTCGGCTAGATTAAGGTTGCCCGGGCGATTAGACCGGTGGCGGAAATGGGATATCCCCTGAAGAAGAGGCGCGGTGGAACCGAACCGAAAGGAAGCCTGCAATGATGATGAAAAACGCATGGATGACGTTGATTGCTGTGGCGGTACTGATGGGAGGGATGACGGCCGTTTCCGCTGACGAAGAGGAAGCGCGCGCTCCGACCGATGGCAAGTTGAAGATATTCATATTGGCGGGGCAGTCGAACATGGTAGGTTTTGGGCAGCTCGAGGGCAGTCCTGGAACTATGGAGTGGTATCTCGAAGAGGACCCCGAGGCGTACGGCCATCTGGTGGACCAGGACGGTGACGCGGTTGTCCGGGACGACGTCTGGATCGTGAACCTGTCGTATCCCGATGAGGAGCAACAGGGTTGGCTAACGACGGGTTACGGGGCGGACGAAGGGCACATCGGCCCCGAGTACGGCTTTGGGTTCGCTGTCGGAGACTACTATGAAGATCCCGTGCTGATCATCAAGTCGGCGTGGGGGGGGAGGTCGCTTGTTCACAACTTCCTTCCTCCCAGTTCCGAAGAATATCCCGAGCCTGAAAGCGATGGCGACAAGGGATTTCAGTACGCGGAGGTTGTGCGGCATGTCACGGAGATTACCGGGGATCTAGAGAAGTACTATCCGGACTATGACGGAGAGGGATACGAGATTGCCGGTTTCGGCTGGCACCAGGGCTGGAACGACCGCATCGATCCGGCGGCGGTCGATGCGTACGAGAAGAACATGGAGAACTTCATCAAGGACATACGGAACGATCTTGGCAGCCCGGAATTGCCCTTCGTTATTGCGAATACCGGCATGGGCGGCTGGACGATTCCCGATGATGCCCCCTACAAGGAACGGGTCGAGAAACTGATGGACGCTCAGTTGGCGCTTTCCGATCCCGAAAAGTATCCCGAATTCGAAGGTACTGTCGCCGGTGTTGAGACGCGCGATTTCCAGAGAAGCGAGGAGGAATCCCCCTCCGGACAGGGCTTCCACTGGCTGCGCAACTGGGAAACCTTCTATCTCATCGGTAAGAGCATGGGGGATGCCATGGTGGACTTGCTGGAAGGACAATAGGGACCAGGCAACCCGGATGCAAGTCCCCCGCCGGACACGGGAGGCTTTTGGGGGCGGCGTTAGGAACCGTTAGCCAATGAGTTCGCCCAAGGCGTTCACGACGGCCTCGTTCTCCTCGGGCGCGCCCACCGAAATCCGCAGCGCGTGTTTCAAGCGCCGCACGGGGAAGTAGCGCACGAGAATGTTGCGCCGTTTCAATTCCTGGAAAAGGATGCTCGCGGATGGCGAACCGTTCCATTCAGCGAGCACGAAGTTGGCTTGCGAAGGGGGCACATGAAACCCGAGTCTCCGCAAGGACTCCGTGAGATATTGCCGTCCTTCGCGCACACGATCCGCGTTGGCTTGCATGTGCTCGTAATCGGTGAAGGCCGCCAGCCCCAGGCATTGGGTCACGGCGTTTAGGTTGTAGGAGTCCTTGGTTTTCAAGAGTTCCGCGATGAGTTCGGGCCGGGCCACCGCCGTTCCGAGCCGTATCCCCGCCAGACTGAAGGACTTGCTGAAGCTCCGCATGACGATGGCGTTCTCGTGGCGTTGCGGGAAATCCATGCAGTTGTCCTCGGCGAAGTCCGCGTAAGCCTCATCAATGACCACCACCCCATCGAAAATCTCGCAGAGTTTCTCGACCTCGGCGCGCGGAGTGCATACGCCCGATGGCGCATTGGGGCGGGGAAGAAAACACAGGCGGGCGGGCGTCTGAAAGAAGCTTTCCGTCAGTTGAAATGAATCGTCCAGGTCCAGCAGCACGGGCCGCGCGCCATGCAGCATCGCCAGCGTCTCGTACAGCGTGTACGTCGGATAAGGCGTCAGGATATCGTCGCCGGGATCCACGAACGCGCGGATGGCCATGGCGAGCAATTCGTCCATGCCATTGCCCGCAATCACCCAGTCCTTGGAGGGATAACCGTAGCGCTCCGCACAGGCGCGGCGCAAGCCGGCGCTCACGGGATCGGGATAACGCCGGAGCCCTTCGATCGCCAGCTCCCGCAAGGCTTCTTCCACTCGCGGGGAAGGGGGAAAGGGGTTCTCGTTTGTGTTCAGCTTGATAACGCCGCCTTCGCGCGGCTGTTCGCCGGGAACATAGCCTGTAACCTCGCTGAGAATGCTGCGTCCGTAGTTCACTGCCGCACCTCGATTGCCCGGGCGTGAGCGGTGAGTTCCTCGGCATTGGCCAACGCGAGGATGTGCGGCGCCGCCTCCCGGAAACGCGCCGGAGAGTACGAGATGACGCTGCTCTTCTTATAGAAGTCGTCCGCGGACAGCGCCGAAGAGAACCGGGCGCGGCCCCCGGTGGGCAGAATGTGATTCGAGCCCGCAAAATAGTCGCCAACCGCCACGCTGGTGTCCGCGCCAACGGCGATGCATCCCGCGTTGCGAATCTTGTCCACGAATCCCCAGGAATCCTCGACCTGAACGGACAAGTGCTCGGGGGCGAATTCGTTGACCAGTTCGGCGGCCTCATCCAGCGAGCGCACGAGACACGCCTTGCCTTGCGTGCTCAAGGCCGTTCGGATGATGTCCGCCTTGCTCAGGGTCTGCAACTCGGTCTCGATCGCGTCCAGCACCTCTTGGATGAATCCTTCATCGGCCGCGAACAAGACGCTGACCGCCTCTTCGTCGTGTTCGGCCTGCGCCATCAATTCGGCCGCGGCCAAGCGGGGACTCGCCGAGCCGTCGGCCACTACGGCCACCTCCGAAGGCCCAGCCTCCTTGTCGATGTCCGCGACATCCGAGATTAGGCGTTTGGCCACCGTCACGAAGATGTTGCCGGGTCCCGTAATCTTGCGCACCGCCGGTATCGAGTCCGTACCGTAGGCCAAGGCCGCCACGGCATGCGCGCCTCCCACCCGGAACACACGGTCCGCCCCCGCCAGCGAAGCAGCCGCGAGGACAAGGGGGTGAATGGTTCCGTTGTAGCTGGGCGGCGAGACCATGATGATTTCGCTGACGCCGGCCGCCTTCGCCGGCACGATGTTCATGAGCACCGACGAGGGGTAAAACGCCTTGCCGCCGGGCACATAGACCCCCGCGCTCTCGATGGGCGTCACGCGCTGGCCGAGAATGGTTCCGTCGTCATCCATGTGTTCCCACGAGCGGTGCACTTGGACCTCGTGGAACGCGCGGATATTCCGATGAGCCTCTTCGAGCGCCTTGCGGAGTTCCGGGCTCAACTCGTCGAAAGCCGCCTGGATTTCGTCTGGGCCAATCTCGAATTCGCTTGGCTTTAGCGATACCCCGTCGAAACGCTCGGTGTATTCGGCCACGGCGGCGTCGCCCCGTTCGCGCACGTCGTTGACGATGGCTTGGGTGTTATCGAGCACTTCCGAGCGCCGGGCTTCGTCTCCTCCGCTTTGCCCGCGGCTGGCGAACGCGGCCTTGAGGGACTCGCATTGCGCGTCGCTGGTAATCTTGATGAACTCCATCGGTGAGGTTCCTTTCGTACTCCAAGGGGCGCCGCGGCAATAGGGCGCCCGCGCCACAGAGCTAATCCCTGATTCGTTCCATGTCCGCGCCCAAGGCCATGAAGCGCTCCTCGATGCGCTCATAGCCCCTATCTATATGATACACGCGATTGACGGAAGTCTCACCGCGCTTGGCGATCAAACCCGCCACGACCAGCGCGGCGCTTGCCCGCAGGTCCGACGCCATGACCGGCGCGCCTTGAAGGGCCTTGACGCCCCGGACCACCGCGGCGTTGCCGTCTACTTCGATGTCCGCGCCCATGCGCAGCAGTTCGCCCACTTGCATGAACCGGTTCTCGAATACGGTTTCCTTGATCACGCTTGCCCCTTCCGCGACGCACAGCATCGCCATCATCTGGGCCTGCAAGTCCGTGGGAAAACCGGGATAAGGCTGGGTGGTTACATCCAGCGCCTTCAAACCATTGGGAACCGTCACCCGGATGCGGCTATTGTGGGCCTCGACCTCGGCGCCTGCTTGCCGAAGCTTGTTCAGGAAGCTGGAGAGATGGTCGGGATCGCTGTTCTGAACCGTGACGTCTCCGCCGGTCGCGGCGCCCGCGAGCAGGAAAGTGCCCGCTTCCACGCGATCCGGTATGACCGTGTGCTCGGCCCCGCCCAGGCTATCCACGCCAACCACGGTGATCAGGTCGCTCCCCGCGCCAGAGATCTGCGCGCCAAGGCGGTTCAAGAAACGCGCGAGGTCGGCGATTTCGGGTTCCCGGGCCACATTGGCGAGGCGGGTGACGCCCTTGGCGCGCGACGCCGCCATGAGCAGATTCTCCGTCGCGCCCACGCTTGGGAAGTCCAGCGTAAGGTCGGCCCCGTGCAGGGTTCCTTTCGCATAAACGTAGCCGTCCTCGATGCTGATTTCCGCGCCCAACGCTTCCAGCCCCTTGAGATGGATGTCCACGGGCCGCGTTCCGATGGCGCAGCCGCCCGGCAGGGAGACCTTGGCCTTGCCATGACGGGCAAGCAGGGGACCCAGCACGAAGAAGGAGGCCCTCATCTTCCGCACAAGCTCGTACGGGGCCACGGGTTCGCCAAGGCTGGACGTATCCAGCGTCAAATAGCGGCCCGTGAACTCGATGTTCATCCCCATGGCGGACAAAAGCTTATCCATGGTGAAGACATCGTGGAGACAGGGGATGTTATGAAGGGTACACGGCTCCTCCGCAAGCAGGCACGCCGCCATGAGCGGCAGAGCGCTGTTCTTGGCGCCGCGTATGTGTATGGTTCCCTGAAGGGGTTTCCCCCCCCGTATCACTATCCGATCCATGCTGTGCCCTACCCTCGGGTGCCGGAAGCCCCGCGATTCGCCGAAAACGGCGGGGCTGGGTGAAAGAGCGGCCCAAAGCAATGGATCCTGGCTTTGGGCCGCTTCAAGTATTCTCTTGCACAGACGCGCAGCCTGCTACTGCTGTTCAGGCTCGGACTCTTCTTCGCCCGTCTGTTCGGTGTCCTCGTCCGCCTCGGCGTCTTCTTCATCCCCGTTTGCCTCGGAATCGGGTTCCTCGTCGGCCTCGGGCTCGGCGTCCGCTTCGGGGTCAACCTCTTCCGCCTCTTCCTCGGGTTCGGGGGCCAGCTCGATTTCTGGTTCCTCCTCCGGTTCGGGGGTCAGCTCGATTTCCGGGTCAATCTCCACGTCGGCTTCCGGGTCCGTGAACTCGAGGTCTTCGGCGTCCGGCATCACCATGGGGGCGTCTTCATCCGGCATTTCCATGGGTGCATCGGGATCCATATCCTCGATGTCGAAACCGCCGAACCCTTCACCCTCGATTTCCTCTTCTTCAATTTGGGCTTGAGCGGCCGGATCCAGCGTTTCGGGCGCGATGCCCATGCCGAGCCTTCCCGCCACAAGCGACATGCTGAGCGACAAGACCATAAACACGGTGGCCAATATGTAGGTGAGGCGTACGGGGAAATTCACGCTCCCCCGCGGTCCGAAGACGGCCTCGCTGCCGCCTCCCATGCCGAAGGCGCCCGCGAACCCGACGCCCTTGCCCTTTTGAAGGAGCACGATGGCAATGAGGCCGAGACACGTGGGGATGTACAGGGCGATCAAGGTCCACCACAGCGTTTCCCACCGGAATAGATATTCCCACATTGTCACAATCAATCACCTCCGTTACGCGCCTTGGCTGGCGCGAACGATTCCTATGAAACTCTCCGATTTCAGGGACGCGCCGCCGACAAGGGCCCCATTGACATTGGGTTTGCCCATTAGCTCGCCGGCGTTATCCGGTTTGACGCTTCCACCATACTGGATCCGCAAATCACGGGCCACGGTTTCACCAAACTGATCGCGCACAAGCTGCCGCACGAAGGCGTGGGCTTCCTCGGCTTGGTCCGGGGTGGCCGTCACGCCGGTTCCGATGGCCCACACGGGCTCGTACGCAACGGCGATATGCTCGAATTGCTCTTCTTTAATCCCTTGGAGGCCCTTGGTGACTTGCCGCGTGAGCACGTCATCCATCTGGCCGCCTTCGCGCTGCTCAAGGGTCTCCCCGACGCAAAACATGACCTTCAGCCCGGAATCCAGGGCGAAATGCAGCTTTTCGTTGAGGAATTCGTCGCTTTCCT
>PUOI01000609.1 GCA_003552765.1 Candidatus Hydrogenedentota bacterium
GGGGGATTACCGGGCGGCCGCGGAAGCCTACGCCGTCGCCGTGGAGGCCTCGGACAACGGCGATGAAGATGGGTACTGGGCGGAGTTTCAACGGGCCAACGCGCTGATGCGGTATGGGGAGTACGAGCGCAGCGCGGAACGGTATGACGCCATCGCGGAGAGCAATTCGCCGTGGGCCGAGGCCGCGGCAACCAAGGCGCGCTATGCCCGGCAGGAACACGTCTTGCGCGGCGGCGAACCGCTCGCATTGGCGCCAGACGAGTTGTAGCGTCATGGCTGACCCCGAACTCACACGGCGCCTGCGGGATTACTTCAACCGGCAGATTCCCTGGCTTCAAACCCGCGTGGAGGAGATGCGCAACCTGCAGGCGCGCCTCGATGAGCAAGGCCTTGAATCCGTGACGGAAACCGAGACGCGGCGCCAGCAGGAGATGGCGGCGTTTGAAGAAGAAAACCGGCTGCTGCTCCGCGAATGGAGCCAGTCCACGGCCGTCTCCAGCAGCGAGCGCGCTGAAATCGAAGCGTTGGCCGAGCGGTCCCAGGCGCTGGGGGAAGAGCTTGCCAACCTTTACGACGCCGCCGTGGCCGGGATGGAAACCCAACGGGAGGACGTGCGGCGCTCCTTGGGCGAAGTGCTCCGGGGCCGCCGCACCGTGCGCAAGTATGGGAACAGCGAAAGCATAAGCGATCTTGGTTCGGATTTCTTGGACAGGCAGGTATGAGTAACGATTCCAACGACCACGCCGACATGCAGGCCTTGGCGAAGGCCTTCGAACTCTTCACGCAAACCACGCAGAGTTGGGAGGAGTCCTACCGGCTGCTTGAGGCCAGGGTCCGCGAATTGGACAATGAACTGGCCTCCAAGAATCAGGAACTGGCCCTCACCAACGATTATCTCGACTCCATCCTGGAGGGAATGAGCGATGGGGTGATCGCCGTGGACACCCATGGCACGATCATCCGCTTCAACCGCGCCGCCACCCACGTCCTTGGATACTCGGCGGAGGAAGCCACCGGGAAGCCGTTCCGCGAGGTTTTTGGCCGCGTGTTCTCGCTCCCCGGCGATCGCCGCATCCGCGAATTGCGCGCGCGCGACGGGTCGGCGGTTCCCGTGAGCGAACGGGACGCCCCCCTTCGCGATCGCGGGGAACAGCTCATTGGCTGGGTGAAGGTGTTCCAGGACTTGAGCGAACTCGAGACGCTGCGGGAGCAAGTCCGTCACAAGGACCGGCTGGCGGCCGTGGGCGAGCTGGCCGCCACGGTGGCCCACGAGATACGCAATCCCCTGGGCGGCATTCGGGGCTTCGCCGCGTTGTTGCAGCGCGACCTTCCGAACGGGGATCCCAAGAGACGCTTGGTCGACAAGATTTTGGCGGGGGCGCAGGACCTGGACGAGGTTGTCTCGGAACTCCTCGAGTTCACGCGTCCCTTGCAACTGCGGCTGCGGCCCACGGCGTGCCGCGACCTCGTGGATGCGGCCCTGGCCTATATGGATCCCGTCAATGGCGGCGTCACGTTTCAACGGGATGTGCCGGCGGATATGCTGGTGCAGGCCGATCCCGACAGGATGCGCCAGGTTTTGCTCAACATCTTGCTGAACGCGGTCCAAAGCATGAACGGCGAACCCGGCCGGATCGCCATCTCCGCCTTCCGCGAAGGCGAACACGTGGCGATGTGTATCGCCGACACGGGCTGCGGCATGCCGGAGGACAAGCTCAAGCAGGCCTTCTCCCCCTTCTTCACCACCAAGGAAAAAGGCACCGGCCTGGGCTTGGCCGTGGCGGAAAAGATCGTCGAGGGCCACGGCGGCCACGTCAACGCCCGGAGTGTGGTGGGCGAAGGGTCTCAATTCTACATCTACCTTCCCGAGGGGACGCCTGGGCTGCCCGAGACGGGACCGGAAGCATGAGTCACGCATGGTGAAATCGCGCATCCTTATCATAGACGACGACGCGCTGATGCGGGAGTATGTCGAGGAAGCCCTTACTCGGGCGGGCCACGCGTGCGAGACCGTGAGCAACGGCCGGGAAGGGATTCAGCTCGTCCGCGGCCGCGCGTTTGACTTGGTCGTCACCGATCTCAAGATGACCCCGATGGACGGGCTCGAAGTCTTGCAGGCGATTCAAAAGGAAAGCCCCGACACGCGGTGCATCGTCATGACGGCGTATGGCACCGTCGAGACCGCCGTGCAAGCCTTGAAGGACGGGGCCGAGGACTACATTCTCAAGCCGTTCGCGCCGGACGAACTCGAGGTCGCCGTGAGCAAGGCCCTGGAGCGCGCCCGCATGAAACAGGAGAACCGCTATCTCCGCGAGGAGGTCAACCGGTCTTATGACGTGGCCGCCATGGTGGGCGACAGCCCCGCCATGCGCGAGGTCTACGAGCAGGTCCAGCGGGTGGCCAACAGCCGCGCCACGGTCCTCGTGCGGGGAGAGAGCGGCACGGGCAAGGAGCTTGTCGCCCGCGCGCTTCATTACCGCAGTCCGCGCGCCAGCAAGCCATTCATCAAGGTAAACTGCGCCGCGCTCAGCGCCGGCTTGCTCGAAAGCGAACTCTTCGGCCACGAGAAAGGCGCGTTCACGGGCGCGCACGACCGCAAGATCGGCCGCTTTGAACTGGCCGACGAAGGGACGCTGCTGCTTGACGAGGTCAGCGAAATCAGCCTCGAACTTCAACCGAAACTGCTCCGCGCCTTGCAGGAGCGTGAATTCGAGCGCGTGGGCGGAAACCAATCCATCCAGGTGGACACGCGCATCGTCAGCACATCGAATCGCGACCTGGAGGAGGCGGTCGAGCAAAACGAGTTCCGGGAGGATCTTCTCTTCCGGCTCAACGTCATCACCATCCGGATTCCGCCGCTCCGCGAACGGAAGGAAGATATCCCCGGGCTGATGCATCACTTCCTCGCCCGGTTCGCGGCGGAAAACGGCCGTCACATCCAGGGCTTCAGCAAGGACGCGGAAGCGGCCCTCATGGATTACGATTGGCCGGGGAACGTGCGCGAGTTGCAGAACGCGGTGGAGCGGGCCGTCGTCCTTTCCACGAGCAAGACGCTTGAGCCTCGTCACTTCGCCTTGGAAAGCCCCACGCGGAAGCGCTCCGGGGGCGACGGCATGTTCTCGGTTCCCTTCGGCTCAAGCGTGGCCGAGATGGAGAAGGAACTCATCCTCAGCACGCTCGAACGCTGCCACCAAAACCGCTCCCAAGCGGCGCAGGTGCTCGGCATCAGCGTCCGCACCCTGCGCAACAAGCTGCACGAATACAACCAGCGCGCCGAAGAGTAACGCATGGCGCCGATAGGCATGCGGCCCAAAGGCAGCTTTCCAAGGGTATCGCCTGTTCGTTGAGGCGGTCATACCCTTGGAAAGCATTGTCCTATCCTTCCGCGCAACGGTTTACCCCGTGTTAGTCAGCGCTGTACGCTTTAACGGGGACTTGGGCGCCTTCTTTCTCCGCCGAAACGTAGGCGCTGTAAATGGTGGAGATGGTGTCCGCGCCCAAATAGCTGTCGCTTTCCACGGGTTCGTCATACGCTGCGGCTTGGTAAAACGCGTTGATCTCTTGGGGATAGCCGGTGAACCAGTCCTCGTCCGGCGGAATGAGCGTCCAGCCCTGCTTGGTCTCTATCTTCTCGACGGTGTAGATGTCCGAGAAATTGCTATCCTTCGCGTTGTACACCTTCATGGCGTCGTTGGGATTGATGTTGCAGATTGTGCGATGGTTGTTCGTCGAGACCTCAAGCCAATTGTGAATGCCGCCCAGGATAATGTCCGAGGTGAAGAGACTGGCGACGGTGTTGTCCTCAAACACGACATGGATCATGGCGAAATCGTCGATGTCGTAGTAGTCCCGCCGGATGTGGCCTTCATCGCGGAAGTTGTCGAGCCGGGTGATGGCGTGTGTGCGGGCCGTGACGGCCTTGGGCAGGATGGGTTTGCCGTCGCGGGCGCGTCCTTCCACGCGTTTCAGGTAGAGCGCCGCCGTGAGCGGATGACAGCCCTTTCCGATCAACACCCCGCCGCCCGAGTATTTCCAATAGGCGTAGGTGGGGTTATGCGAGCCGGAGTGAGCCTCTTCCCCGTGCATCCAGAGGATTTGCGCGCCCGTCTTTTCCAGGATCTCCCGCTCCTTTTGAATGGCCGGCGCGTAGACCCAATTCTCGGCGTAAAAGATGCGGCCCTTGCTCTTGCGCTCCGCCTCCAGCATGCGCTCCACGCTGGCGAGGCCGTGGGTCAGGGCGTCCTGCTTGGGAAAGGTATCCCCATGGAACTCCTCCGTTCCATCCCCCAGATACCCGGTCAGGGGTTTCTCCATGATGACGTGCTTGTCCCGCTCAAGGGCGGCAAGCGCGACCTGTTCGTGGCCCTGGACGAGGACGCAGCAATGCACCACATCGACATCGTCGATCATGGCCTCAAGGGAATCGTAGGCGGTGATGTCCCGTTCTTGGGCATACTGGGCCGCTTGGTCTTTGTCGAGGGCGTAGACGCCCTTGACGTCCACATCCGCGCTATAGACGCGGCGCAACGCTTCATAGTGAAACCGCGCGCTAAACCCCGCGCCCACAATGCCGCCGCGTACTGTTTTCTTTTTCATGGATTCAATGACTCCTTTTCTCGTTTATTGTCCCCGAATTCACAGCGAAGATTTCACCATCCCTAGAAGAGCGGATCGCTGGGGTGAATGTCCGTTATTGAGGGGCGCGTCGAGTACGTGCTCCATCCCAAAACTTTGGGAGCCTTCGGTCTGTCTTCGCCGTGATGTGGCACGGGCTTCCAGCCCGTGATTCATGGCCTGGAAGGCCATGCCACCTCCTAATGTGTTCACTTCGGCGGTCGACAAGTCTGAAGGTTGTTCGCTATCGCGCCTTTGGCGCGGATTTTGGCCGGCTCACGGTCAAGGCCCTTCATGTGAGCTGTTGCCAACACTTACTCCGGGTTCCGGCAATACCCTGCCAATCTCCTCAAGCCTGTACCCGAACCCCGGACCGGATATCGTGGATAAATCCACGGCCCCATCGCAGCGCTTGTACAATCCAGGATGCACCTTCTCCTCCGCGCTGGACGCCTCGGGATAGAACTGCATGGCGTTGGTCTCCACGCCCATGATGGTTCCGGCGTGCGCCGCGAGCAGCACATGGGGGATCTGGGCCAGCATCGGGTTGGTGAGGTCCTGCACCATGAGCGTCATGCCGTGCGCCTTCGCCCAGCACAGGCTCAACAGCGCGCCGGTCTGTGTCTTGCAGGTCTTCAGGGCGACTCCCGTCCATCCGAGCTGCCGCCCCAACTTGACGTACTCCCAATCGTGGGCGCTTTCGTCCATGAACAACGGTTTCCGCGCGGACACGCTGTGGACAGGGATCCGGTTCTCGCTGAGGTCATACGGGAAAGGCTGCTCAACGTACAAAAGCATCCCATGGATACGCGGATATTCCCGCATCAAGCGATCCAAAATGCCGTTGACGTATTCGGGATCCGTCACGGTGCAATTGAAATCGCTCGTCAGCCAGTACACGTCCAGATTCCACGCGATTTCCCCGACCTTCACCAAGCGATCGTAGTCCCACGCGGCATCGTCGCCCCGGAGTTTTACCTTCAAGCATTTGAGGCCGTCGCGCTTTATCCATTCCGGCAACACCACGGGATAGCCATCCTCGGGCTCGTCGCCGGTAAGCTCGGAATGCTCCAAGAGATCCTTGCCGCCCACGAGGTGCCACGCCGGCATGCGGTATTCGGGCTGCTTTAAAAGAAAATCGGCGGGATACGTTCCGGAGAAATCCACGTCCAAATCCTCGGCTGGCGTCAGATAGGCCGAGAGATCCGCGTTCATGTATTCGGCGGTGTACGTCTCGTAGACGGGCGCGCCATGCATCACGCCGTAGGCGTCGTGCAACGCGATGTCGAACGCGGAACAACAAATGAGCGCGGCGAGCCACGGCATCTGCTCCGCTTCGTTCAGACCGCTATTGAGTTGTTCCAAGAGCCTTGGCAATTCGGCCTCGATGAACGCATGGCCAATCTCCATGGCGTGGCCGCTCTTGTCGCAGTCCGCCCATGCGCGGTTCAGCATCCGGCAGAATTCCTTCATGGCTTCGTGGCGCGTCTCATAGGACAACGCGCTTGGCCACGCCCACTGCACGCTCAGCGGCGTTTCCCCCCAACCCACGGCCCGCCGGCCTTGGCCGTCCTCGACGGTGAGCGCAACGCGCGCGCAGGTGACATAGGTCAGCGTTTCTGGGCCGAATTTCAATGGCACCCTTGTCTGGACGGGCAGGAAATACAGCGCTGCCCCAACGGGTCTAATGTCCTTGGTCATGATTCGTCTGCTTATTGGTGGGTTATGCCAAAGGCCGGGCTATTTCGCGGCTAGGCTGTCACGCGCTTCCAGCACAGCCCGGATGTTCTCCGTGGGAACGCCGGGGGGCATGCCGCCGCCACACGACAGGACGACCCGGCTCGTGTCCTCGACTCCCTCAAGCGAAGCGCGGATCGCTTCCCGCACCTCTTCCGGTCCGCCTACGGCCAACACATCCCGCGGCGGGATATTACCGAGCAGGGCGACGTTGCCATGGGTAAGCTGCTGCATTTCGGCGATGCTGTGCTGAAAACTGAAGTTGAACAGGTTGATGCCGATTTCCTCGCAATGCTGGGCCGTGGCCACGCCTTCCGCATCGTTGTGGAAGAACCGGACCGTCGCATCGAAGGCATGAAACGCCCGCTGCAGATAGGGCTGGGAAAACTCCCGGAAGTCCTCCTCGCCGGTGAATCCCACGATGTCGTCCAGCAGCAAGATCCCGTCGATGGTGGGGAAGCATTCCTTTTGATACTGAAGCCACTCCTCCAGAAACGAGGTAATCGTGTCCAGCAGGCCATGCACCTCATCCGGAAGCATCCGCAAGGCGGTCAGGAATTCGGTCGTCCCCATCAGAAAAGCGGCGATGTTCATCGGTCCCCGTGCGACCGCGAAGTAGATGCCGTGTCCCGCCTCGTTGATCCGGCCCTCGGTCTGTTGCAGCCGCTTGATCACAAAGGGCAGCAACCCGTCCCGGCGCGGATTGGGCCGCTCGATGCGGGCCATCTCGTCCATGCTGTCAATGACCTGCTCCGCAAAGGGCAGATCCCCCTCGGGCCAAACGCATTTCGCGCCAAAAGCGGAGGGTTCGGTCGCCATGGCGTACTCCGGCCAGAATCCCGGCAGGAAAAGGACCTCGGGAAAGGCCTCGATCGCTTTCAGGTTGGCGTCAAGCCAGCAGCGCTCGCTGGTGAAGTAGTCCATCCGGTCCATGTCCGCCCAGCCCGGCAACCACGGACTGTCGATGATGAAACCCACCGGCGCGGGACCTCCCCACTTGCCTTGGACCACGGCGGTCAACGTTTCCCATTGTTCCTTGGTCATGACATCCCCTCTGTGTGACGCGTTGATCCCCTAACCCGCGGCGCGCCATGGGAATCGCTCAACACGCCGGTCTCCGTGTGCGTGGGAAAGGGCAGGGTGGTTATTCGCCATGGTTCAACCTGGTTGGCCGCTTCTCAACCGAACGCAAGATAGCAAATCCATGTGAGGCGGCGCAAAACCCGGCGGTTCGAGGACACCACCGGGTCTTGCACGGCGCCGCCTGATTTTTGGGTTGTACCCCAGCGAAAAGAACACATATAAAAACGGGAACCACTATGCATAATGGCGCGTAGCGCGTTGAAGTAGGCCCTGCGGGATGCTACTCTGTAGCTCTCATTGTTGGGGGAAACCATCTTAATTGTATTGAACAATTGGAAAGGCTCGGCGAGGATAAGGCGAGCCCAGTCACAAGCAGCAGGAGTTTCAAGCACATGGTCATAGGCACACGTTCGTCCAACACGGTTTTCGATGTGTTTCGCATCGCCGCCACGCAGCTCATCCGGCAGGCGGGTCCGCCCAGGGAGTTCGAGGTAAGGACAGAGAATTGCACGTTGTACGCCAAGGCGGAGAACATCCAGACACGGGTGGACAGCTTGCGCGTAGCGTTTACTCCAAAGGACGGCGCCACACCGGAAGCGATCAAGGAGTCGCTCGAAAAGGTCCCCTTCAAGACGTACGTCAAGATGGATAACGGGACGTGTTCGATCACGCTTCCCTCCTTCGATTGGAACCAGGTCGCCCAATTGGCCCCCGTGGACAGCGTGGTCGAACAGTATGTGGCCCAGAGCCTGCGCTCACAATCTTGGCAGCCCAAGGTGAACCGCTACCGTCCCTCCGGCGTCAACATCAACTGGCTCATTGAGCACATGGAGGAGAAGAAGGCGTCTGACTTGCACCTGCGCGCGGGATCGCCTCCCTACATCCGGATTGACAACGATCTCGAACCGGTTGAGATGGACCCGTTGTCCGCCGACGACATGGAGGAGGTCGTGCACAAGCTGGGTGGCGAGGATGAAGTAAAGAAGCTCGTGGCCGAGCGTGAAAACAGCTTCAACTACCACTCGGCGGGCGTCGGGTATCTGCGTGTAAGCGGCTACATCCGGCAGGGCGCCATGGCCTTGGCCATCCGTCTCATCCCCGAGGAGCCGCCCTCTTTCGCCGACTTGAATATCCCGGATATCGTGCGGAGCATCACCGAGCACCACCGGGGGCTGTTCTTGGTGTGCGGCATCACGGGCAGCGGGAAATCGACCACCCTGGCGGCCATGGTCGATTACATCAACGCCCGCCGGCACACGCACATCATCACCATTGAGGATCCCATCGAGTATGTGTACCGGGACAAGGAAAGCCTGATTTCCCAACGTCAGGTCGGGCGGGACACACACAGTTTCGCCAACGCCCTGCGCGGCTCCTTGCGCGAGGACCCCGACGTCATTCTCGTTGGCGAGATGCGCGACATGGACACCATCCGCGCCGGCGTAAGCGCGGCCGAAACCGGTCACTTGGTGTTCAGCACCCTGCACACCATGACCGCAGTCGACACCATCAACCGCGTCATCAGCTATTTCCCGCAGAACGAACGCGACCTCATCCGCCAGGAGCTGGCCTACACCTTGAGCGGCGTGGTGTGTCAACGCCTGCTCAAGCGTAAAGGCGGCGGCCGCATTCCTTGCGTCGAGATGCTTCTCGGCGGCAAACCCATCGTGCGGGACGCCATCCTGGAAGGCGAGATCGATAAGCTGCACGACATCATCGAAACAGACGGCGACATGACGACATTCGACCAATACGCCGTGAAACTGTACCGCGAAGGCATCGTGGAACGCGACGAGGCGGTCTCCGCCTGCCGCAACGAGGAAGGCTTCCAGCGGATTATCAGCGGGATTCAGTCCTCCGAAGGCCGGAAGGTGCTGGGCCGGCGTTAAATGGGAACAGCTCAGGTAAAAAGCGCTTGACGTAGAGTGTTGGGCGAAAGACGCGCTGGAGGCGCGATAGCAAGTAGCGTGGGGCAAGCGAAGCGCAGCCCCACGTAAGAGGCTCCCTACGAATCGGTCCTGAAGGGACCGAAGCGGCCACCGCCCCTTTGTTCCGTCCCTTCAGGAC
>PUOI01000364.1 GCA_003552765.1 Candidatus Hydrogenedentota bacterium
CATCGGCCGCCACCTCTTCCGCGGCGTTGCGGTCCACGTCGGCGATGGCTACCACGTCGGCCCCGTCCATCCCGTTAAACCGCTGCGCCAATCCGCTGCCCATGTTTCCCACGCCAATGGTGGCGATAACAATGCGGTCGTTCGCGCCAAACACCGTGTTTTTCGCCATCGTTCCCGCAACTACCGCCGCTGCGGCGCTGGTTCCCAAAAACTGCCGTCGCGTTACTCTACCCACCATAATTGCTTCTCCTCTTACCTCCGTTCGTACCTCGACTTTGGGCGAAACGCCTCGAAAACAAGGCCCCGCGATACCTTCCTGAAATCCGGCGTCCGCACGGTTGACCATGAGGGCTCTTACACCCTGGTCCGTCCCTCATGGTTAATCAGCACCTTGGATTGCCACAATTGATCTGGGACGCATTACACTCACATCTACCACTGTACCGCTTGTCGGAAACGAGATCAATCAACCCCAATGGCGGCGCAAAAAAGACCCCTTAGGTGAGTCTCCCCCTTTCCTTTTAATTCCGTTAATACCGAATGGAATCAGGAGGATACCACCAACGGGCTCTTTTTTTACCCGGCCATTGGGGTTATCCATACTCGGGCTTTCCGGCCACGGCCGGTGACTAGCCTATGCACTTTACCTGAGATCGTCCGGCGGCGGAATATCGGCCCCCACGTCCATGGCCGGGCCTCCCTCTCGGCGCCGGAAATCGCCGTTATCGGGATCGACGAAAAGTTCGTCCAGATCGGTGATGACCTGGCAGCCTTCGCCCATGAAGCGCTCGTCCACTTCATTGGTGTAGATGTTGTCCTCTATCTCGCCGGGCAGATCTTCACCAAGACCGTGCAGTATATTGTTCTTGATCACCAATCCCTCAGGCGAGCTGGGACTGCCGCTTTCCTGGCCCAGAATTCCTGTTGACCACCCCACATCGGCATCCATGTTCACAAAGGTGTTGTTGAGGAAATGGAGATCCGTAATGTGGCGGCCGCCCACGCTGCCCGAGGTCCAGATTCCGACGCCCACCGTTGAACGGCCGAGACCGTCGATGACGTTGTTGCGGAAAACGATGTTTTCGGCGCTGCGGTTGATTGCCGTGGTGTTTTGGATGTAATTGCGTTCCAGCACAATGTCCTCGCAGCCCTCATACACGTTTAAGGCGCTTGCGTGCATGCCGAAGTGATCAAGGATGACGTTATCCGCGATGACGCCGTCCTTGCACTCGTAGTGCCGGATGCCGCTGCCCGAGTTTTTGTCCAGGTAACAGTCGCGCACCATGTAGTCATTGACGCGGCTCAAGAACACGCCCGCTGTCCAGCCCGGGCAATGATGAATGTGGCAGTTCTCCACGACGATATCGTCGCAATAGTTCAGGTTTATACCCGCGTCTCCGCTTAAGAACCGGATCTCGCAGTCCGCGATCGTAATACCTTCGGAGCGGGGGTTGTTCCGGGCCACCGCGACTCCGCCGGCGCCGCCGGAATAGCGCTGGATCAGGAAGCCCCGGACTTCAACGTGCGACGCGCCGTCTTCTATCGATATGCCCGTCGCGAAGTCTGGGAACCCGATGTTGTCGGGCTGTCCGTTCTCCAGCCGCTCGGGTAGCAGGTAGATGCGTGAACGTCCGTCGCCCAGCGCCTCGATCGCCCACTCCCCGGGTTCTTCGATGAGTCGGACGGAGTTGTAAAACGCGTATCGCGTATCGTCGTAGGTGCTCGGCTCAAAGTGGGGCAAGACCAGTTGATGATTCTCCGGGTCATACTCCTCCACGGCGGCGAAGTAGACATGGTTGTTGCCGCCATGAACGCCGATGAACTTTCCGTCGTAGTGATCGGGGTCTTCGGCGGTCAGGTTCTCCTCGTCGGTAAGGATACTGGATAGTTCGTGCTCTAGCACGTTGTCCCCGTCAGTGGTGAAGGCGGCGAGCTGATCGATGCGCGTCCATCCCGCCTCGGGCTCTGGGTGAACCAGTCGGAACGTCAGGGTTTGCGCCTGCACCGGTTCGGGAAGCTCAAACCCTTGCATCTCCCCCGTCTCATTCGCCGGCGAGACCGTGATTATCTCTTCGCCATCCGCCACGAACGCGATCTCTTGCACCGCTCTCTCAGAATCTTCGCCGAAATACTCCACCAGACCGATCTCGGCGATTTCCATCCGCTCGTCAAGGTCGAACGTCACGGCGCCCCCGTCCATTGGCTCGACCACCGGCGCGCTTTGTTCGCTGGAGGTAATACCTATCAGCGGAAGGTTGGGATTTCCGATCGTGCCCTCTTCGTAATAGAGCGCATGCGGATAGGAATCAGCCAGCTCATGGGGCGACTCGTAGAAGTCTCCGGGAAGGTCGGGGTAGAAGGGGTCCGAGGGTTTCGGCGACTGGGAAATGGGCAGCAACCCTTCGTCCCCGTCCGTCAGGATGATGCGCTGCCACGGCGCCTGCGTGTTGCGCGCGGCCTTGCGGTGCAAGACGAATTCGCCATGCTTCACGTTGCTCGAAATGTCGACATCGACTTCGGCATAAAAGATATCTTCCCAGCGGGGATTGCCTTGGGCTTCCTCGGCCGACGCGCAACGCCGCCAATCCTCGATCATTCGGCCGCCATCAAGTACAGCGCGCCCCTCTCCAAAATCGCCGTCCGTATTGGCGTCCAATGTAATGCGGTTGTCCGGCTCGCCGGAGGCTTCCAAGGTGATGGAGCCGCGGTAGGCCACACCCCCCTTGAACACGATCGTATCGCCCGGCGTCAGGTCCACCTCCGCGGGGTTGTCCGTCGCGTTGGGATCGCCGGGGGCATGCTTCCAGGCGGTTTGCTGGGAAGTTCCTTCGGCCGTGTTGTCGCCATCCGCGAAATCCACATAGTAGAAGGTTGACGCGAACGTTGACGGGCCACAAAGAGCAAAGACCGCGATACAACTCAAGACAACTCCGTGATACTTCAGCATTGATTACTTCCTCCACTTCATGATGGTTGCGATGATATGCAGGTGCAGGGGCCGACGGTTCAAGACCGTAGGCCCGTTTGCGGAATTATCCCCCGGCGTGGCGGGCACGTTCAAGCGAGGCAGCGCGATGGACCTCGCCGCGGCGTAAGACAGAACACGGCCTCGCGCAAATGCGCGAAGCCGCAAAGAACCGCTCCGTGCCCAAAACCTTACCAGCCGATTTTGGGGTCAATTCTTGGGGTTGAAAAATACGCCGGTGATCCGTACAATACGGACGTGGTGGTTGAGCAACGCGTGCCGGGATGGCGGAATTTGGCATACGCGCTAGGCTAAGGACCTAGTGCCCTTTCTAGGGCTTGCGAGTTCGAGTCTCGCTCCCGGCACCACTTCTTCCGAAACTACCAGACCGGTTTCGACTCCCTCCGTATCATTCTTGTCCAGCCATCACTCCTGTTCCGAGCGGTATTGGATGCTCACGTTGGTGTATTCGACATCCTTGACCCTTATGATGGGAATGATCGCATCAAAACCCTCGGCGTCCCGGAACAGCTCGTGCCGGGTCTCGAAGTGAGCGGTATCGCCTGCCGTTTCCCCCGTCAGAGCGCTTTCCACGGGCTGCAATGCGCGGGAGAAGGTGCGCTGCTGCGTGGGGATGTCTTCCCCGTGCATCGTGAAGATCACCCCGATCTGCTCCGTTGTAAGCCGCACCCGTTCCCGCGCGCTGCTGTCCAAGACGTACGCGCTCACCCAACCTGCTTCGGGGTCGAGTACGAACTCAATGTGTGCGTCGCCTTCCCCAAGTTCGGCGAGCACACCGCCGTAGCGCGGTTCGACGATCCTTTCCTCAGCTTCTTCTTCGGCGCCAGGTATATCTTGTTCCTGTCCGTTGGGGGCCGTCGCACGTTCCTCCGCTTCCGGGGGAGTCTCGGGACCACAAGCGGGCAACACCAAAAGCGCGGCGGCGCCAAGGCCAGCCGAGGCCATGGCCAGAAACTTTCTGCATAGCGTATTCACGAGTTCCTCCTTCTTGTGTTAAGGTCACGCAAGATGATGCCCCATTCCCACAGGCATTGTCCACTTGTCCCGGCGTAGTGAGCGCCGGCCGGAGACCCATCCCGCACTAACCCCGCTTGAATCCGCGTTCCATGCACAGTACCATAAGGCAGTGTCATTGATTCGAGGTGTATTTCGTGGGCCTTCAAGCCTTTACCCATATCGAACGCAACGTTACCGCCATTCGCAAACGAATCGAGGCGGCTGCAAGCCGCGCCGGACGCGATCCCAGCGGCGTGGAGCTGATTGCGGTCACCAAGAGTGTGGGGCCAAGCCAGGTGGAGGCCCTGTACGCGTGCGGTGTGCGGGCCTTTGGGGAAAACCGTCTTCCCGGCGTGCCGGAGAAGCAAACCATGGCCCCCCGGGACTTCGCCGAGTGGCATATGGTTGGCAATCTTCAGCGCCGCAAGGCCCGTGAGGTGGCGGGGCTCTTTGATTGGGTGGATTCCATTGATCGCCTCAAATTGGCTGAAACGTTGCAACGCCGGTGCGAGGAACAAGATAGCCAGCTTCGTGTCTTGCTAGAGGTGAATGTATCCGGAGAAACCACCAAAAACGGTGTGATCCCTAGAGAAGTGGAGGGGTTGTTGGCGGCGGTTCGGCCCTTGGATCGCCTGTCGGTGGAAGGCGTGATGACCATGGCGCCGTTGGCCGATGAACCGGAAGATGTGCGGCCCGTGTTTGCACGGCTCCGCGAGGTGGCCGATGACCTTGGACTCCCCGAGCGGTCCATGGGCATGTCCAATGATTTTGAAGTGGCGATTGAAGAGGGGGCCACACAGGTGCGTATAGGGACGGCGTTGTTTTTGTAACATCCATGTTAGGTGACGTCCGCTAATCCGGTGGCGCGGCTCCATCCCGAATATCTCATTTAGAAAGGTCTGCATGAAGGAGAAACTAGAAACCATTCGTCAACAAGCGCTTGAGGAAATTACTCATGCCGCCGAGAGCGAGGCGTTGGAACAGACGCGCGTCAAGTATTTGGGACGAAAAGGGGAGCTTACCCAGATTCTGCGCGGCTTAAGCCAAGTCGCGCCGGAAGAGCGCAAGACCATGGGGCAGGCGGCCAACGAGATTAAGGAGGCCATCGCCAGCGCTCTGGAGGGACGTAAGCGGGAACTCGAAGCCAAGGAACTTGAGGAGCAAGCGAGCCGGAATAGAGCCGACCTCACCTTGCCTGGCCGCAGGCCCCGGATTGGCCATAAGCATTTGGTGTCGCAGGTGATCGAGGAGATCGTGGACATCTTCTCGGGCATGGGATTTCAAACCGCGACAGGACCCGATATCGAGACCGAGTACTACAACTTCGAGAGCATGAATACGCCCGAGGACCATCCGGCGCGTGATCTCCATGACACCTTTTTTGTGAAGGATGGTGTGGTCTTGCGGACACACACCTCGCCCGTGCAGATGCGTGTCATGGAGAGCACGAATCCGCCGGTGGCCGTGGTGGTTCCTGGCCGGACCTTCCGCGTGGATAACGACGCCAGCCACAGCCCAATGTTCTTCCAAATTGAGGGCCTTTTGGTGGATAAAGAGGTCAATTTCGCCGAACTCAAGGGCGCCTTGATGCATTTTGTGCATAGTTTTTTCGGCAAGGACACCGCGGTCCGTTTCCGGCCCCACTATTTCCCCTTCACGGAGCCCTCCGCCGAGATGGACATCAGCTGCACCGTGTGCGGAGGTCAAGGATGCCGCCTGTGCAAGCACCAGGGCTGGCTCGAAATATTGGGTTGCGGCATGGTGCATCCCCAGGTGTTCCGGTACGCCGGTTATGATGTGGAGGAAGTGACCGGATTCGCCTTTGGAATGGGGGTGGACCGCATCGCCTTGCTCAAGCACAGCATTGATAGCATTCACCATCTTTACGAAAATGACCTGAGATTTCTGGAGCAGTTTTAATATGCGTGTTTCCCTGAATTGGCTGCGGGAGTTCGTGGATATCGATATGTCCCCCGAACAGCTCGCTGATCACCTCACCATGCTTGGCCTCGAAATTGAGTCCGTAGAGCGGTTGGGACAAGACATCAAGAACGTGCGGGTGGGGCAAATCCGCTCCATCGAGCCACACCCCAACGCGGACAAGCTCACGGTGTGCCAGACCGATGTGGGAGATGGCCAGCCGCTGCAAATCATATGCGGCGCCACCAACATGAAGGTGGGGGACAAGGTTCCCACGGTCGTGGATGGATCAGTCCTGCCGGGTGGTTTCAAGATAGGCCGGCGCAAGATGCGCGGCGTCGAATCCCAAGGCATGATGTGTTCGGAAACGGAACTCGGCATTGGCGAGGATGCGGGGGGGCTGCTGATTCTGCCAGAAGATGTTTCGCTTGGAGCAGATGTTGTTTCGCTTTTGGAACTCGATGATGTCGTGTTCGAGATCGAGGTGACCCCCAATCGCGGGGATTGGGCGGGGGTCATTGGAGTCGCGCGAGAAATTAGCGCGTCCCTTGGCGAGGAGCTTGAGCTGCCCGACATCCATCTCATCACGTCCGAGCGCCAACAGGCCGCGGACGTGTCTTCGGTCACGATTGACGACGAGGAACTCTGTCCGCGTTACGCCGGCCGGATCTTGGTGGAGGCCGAAGTGGGGGAGTCCCCGGCTTGGATGAAGGCCCGCCTTCATGCGGCGGGCGTGCGAGCCATCAACAATGTCGTGGACATTACGAACTACGTGCTCATTGAGACGGGCCATCCCCTGCATGCCTTCGACCTGGACACCCTGACTGAGAAGCGTATCATCGTCCGGCGCGCCGAGGATGGCGAGTCCATTCGAACCCTCGATGGCGTGGAACGCAAACTGGACCGCGATGTGCTGATTATTGCCGACGCCAAGCGGCCCGTTGCCGTGGCCGGAATCATGGGCGGCGAGGACACGGAAGTGGGGGAGAGCACCCAGAACATCTTCCTTGAAAGCGCGGTCTTCAATCCCCGCTTCATCCGGCATGGTTCCCGCTCGCTGGGACTCATCACCGAGGCCAGCCAGCGTTTTCAGCGCGGGGCCGATCCCGCCATGGCGCGCTATGCCTTGGATACCGCCGCCGCCCTCATGCGTGAGTACGTCGACACCGACGTACTGGAAGGGGTGCTTGACGAATACCCCAGTCCCGAGCGGCCGCGGCAAGTGACGTTGCGTTATCTCCGCACAAACGAAGTGTTGGGAGACGAGGTGCCGCCGCACCGGCAGTCAAAATTCATCCAGAATCTCGGGTTCGAGACTGTGGAGGAGACATCGACGGCGTCCACCTTCAGGGTGCCGACTTGGCGCCATGATGTGCGCGAGGAGGCCGACCTTATCGAGGAGGTCGCCCGGCTTCACGGGTACGGCGCCATCGAACCAGAAATCCCGAAGATCGCGCGTAGAGGGGAGGATTTGGCCCCGGAGGAAATGCGGCTCCGCCGCTTGCGTGAATTCGTGGTGGGACTGGGCTACACGGAATGCATCACCCTGGCTTTCGGCAATCCCGAGGACACCAAAGCCGCTGGACTCAATGGCGGCGCGGGGGACATGGTCACGTTGATGAATCCGTTGTCGGAGAAGCATAGCGCCATGCGAACCTCCCTGCTTCCCGGACTCCTGCGGACCTGCGCCCACAACCTTAACCATGGGGTTGATGACCAAGCCCTATTCGAGATGGGACCTGTCTATTTTCCCCGTGACAATCAAACCCTGCCTAGCCAGCACTCGCGCTTGGGACTCTTGCTCACGGGCCGACGCCGGCCAGCGCATTGGTCAGAGGACGATGCTGATATGGACTTCTACGATATCAAGGGGTACGTGGAAGCCATTCTGGAGTATTTTGGCCTTCAACCCACTTTTCGGGAATCGCATCAGACCACCTTTCTTCCCGGCCAGGCTGCGGAGATCTTGGCCGGAGATAAACCGGCGGGCTGCTTCGGCCAAGTAGCGCCTGGCGCGAGCCGCGCCTACGAAATCGATGCGGACGTCTTCGTGGCTGAGCTTGATCTCGACGTGTTGCTCGGTATCCCGCGGACGCCGCCTCAGTACCGTCCTTCGCCGCCTTATCCGCCGTATCTGCGGGACATGGCCATTCTCGTTCCGCGCGATCTTCCGGCGGGAGACGTGATCGAGCTGGTGTGGGAGAATGGGGGAGAGCTGCTTCAAGATGTGCAGCTTTTTGATGTGTATACTGGAGAGCGCATTCCCGAGGATAAGAAGAGCCTGGCCTTGAACCTTGTCTTTCAGTCGCACGAAAAGACCCTGAGCAGCAACGATACCCAAGCTATTTGGGATCGCATCGTTGAGCAGCTCCAGGAACGCCTTGGCGCCGCTCTGCGATGAACCCGTTTGTTCGAGCCCAGATCGACCGCCTGGAGGCCGCCGTCGGCGGTCTGGAGGTCACGCTCGAAAGTCTGGCCGAGAGCGAACAGCGGCTCGCCAAGGAGAAACAGACCCTTACACAAGAACTGTGGCGCGTCGAACGCGAGAAGAACGCATATCGGCGCGCCCAGGAAGACTACGATGCGCTTGAGGCCGCCTACCAGCAGACCTCCGAACGGAACCAGGAGATTAAGCGCGGCCTCGAACGCGTGCTCGAACGGACCAAGACCTTGGCCCGATACCTTGGACCATGACCAAGCAAACCATCCGAACGCAAATCGCCGGAACCTTTGTCGAGTTGCCGCTGATTAGGGATGAAGCTTACACGGCCCACATCGCCGAGAAAGTGACCGAACGGTTTCGCGAGATCGAGGCCTCTAGTTCGCGCATCAATACCCAAGCCTTCGCCCTCCAAGCCGCTTTCTCCTTCGCGGCCGAACTGGAGCGCCTCACCGCCGACAGGGAGGAGGAAGGCCGCGAACTCGTCGACGCGCTAGCGCGCCTCGCTGGCCGCCTCGAGGCGCTCATCCAGCAACATGGCGATGCCGATCTCTGACGGCGCCCGCCAACCCTCCGAACCATCCGCGCGTTCCCGCCGCCTTACCAGACTCCACCCAGCCAAACCTTTGTACCGCCAATCGCGCCGTATCGAATTGCAACACGCGCGACATTCCGAGCCAATGAACCGTTTCATCCGTGGCGTCCGCCCACGCACGGGGGAAAGCTGCCGCTCACAAGCCCTACAAACGCCTCCAAAGAGCCTTCTGTACGCCCGCAACATAATGTCCGATAATATGTATTATGTATCATATTGGCCTGCCGGGAGCGCCTGCTTGTCTGCGGTATTTGGTCAGCTCTCGGCTGTCAATCCTCTGCCAATGTCATATATGGACCTGACATAGTAGCTCGTCTTAACCTCATAAAGCCTTGATTGTGTTGGAGTTAGGCAGTTGATCCTTCCTATTAACCGTGACGCTTCTGAGTTTTGTTCAGTAGTCCCGTTTCGGCGGCAAAACGGCCGGTCTCGGTCATGGGCATGTCTGGCGGAAAGGCTTGGTTGAGGCAGCGGGACGTACGGCGGCTTCGCTCCCCCGCCCCGTCAGGTTTGTCAAGAGGAAGTGCGTGTGCCTGAAGCTGGTGGCGGGTTGAGGGCTTCA
>PUOI01000614.1 GCA_003552765.1 Candidatus Hydrogenedentota bacterium
ACAAAGGGCGCGCTATCCGCTTCGCTCATCGCCTCGTCGCCTTCGTCGAACCGATAAGGGAACACGGCCTCATCCCATTGCACCTGCCCCTGGATGGCCTTCGCGTACGGATCAAGAAGCAGCTTATTGGGGTTGCAGCGGTGTCCGTTGGCGGGATCCCAGGGTCCATGAACGCGGAACCCGTAGCGCTGACCGGGTTCAACCTCGGGTAGGTAGGCATGCCAGCAGTAGCCGGTAACCTCGTCGAGCGGAATACGGGTTTCGTTGCCGTCCTCATCGAACAGACACAACTCAACGCCTTCCGCCACTTCCGAAAACAACGAAAAATTCGTTCCCGCGCCGTCATACACGGCGCCAAGAGGATAGGAATGACCCGGCCATACTTTCATTATCGCCCTCCCCCATTGGTGTGCTGAGCAATCTTCGAAAGCGCCATGATACCGCACGATGGTGACATTGCAAAATACCTCTTGAAGCGCCATGGAGCCCCCTCGTCTATTCGCGGGGTTGGCCGGGTAACAGGAGTGGATTGAGGGGGCAGGCCTCGCATTTGGGCTTGGGACCGCAAAACTCCTTGCCGGTCCACACGATGAGGCCGTGGTATTCCTTATAGAGGTAGTGGTCGGCGGGAATGTTCGTTTCAAACAGCTCGCGTAGGGCCTCGTAGCCGATGTCCTTCCCGGTGAGGCCATGCCGGTAAAGGATTCGGCGGGTGTAGGCATCCACGACAAATACAAGCTTGCCACACGCATACAGCAGGATGTCGTCCGCGGTCTCGGGGCCTATGCCGTTCACTCCGAGCAATTCGGGGCGAAGCGCATCAAGCGGCTCTCGGGCCATGCGTTCCATGCTGCCGCCGTACTTCTCCAGCAGATAGGCGCAGAAGTTGCGCAAGCGTTGCGCCTTCACGCGGAAATACCCCGAGGGTCGTACGGCAGCTTCCAGGATATCGGACGGGGAATCGTGAATAGCGCGGGGGCTCAGGAGCTGTTCCGCCTTGAGGTTGGCGATGGCCCGCTCGACGTTGGTCCACGCGGTGTTCTGAGTGAGGATGGCCCCCACCGCGATTTCGAAGGGGCTATCGCCGGGCCACCAGCCGGTGGGACCATAATAGGCGGCGAGGCGATCGTGGATTTCCTGAAGCGATGGAAATTGGCTCATTCCATCCAGAAAAACCATGACGAGTTGTTGGAGCCCTCTTCCTCTCCAACATCGAAGGGACCGCCATCTTCTTGCTCTGGGAAACGAACCACCACGGGATCCCACGCGCTCACGCCGTGTTCCTCGGCAAAATCCCCTTGGTTGATGGCCAATTCTAGAAATCCCATGCTTTGGATGAGCGCCACCGGCTCGCCAGGTTGCACGTTGCTGTACGTATGCTCGAAGGCCATCTCGATCGGCTCGCCGTTGAGTTCAATGGTAAGCGGGGTGTCACTGCCCGGCCATGCTCCGATGTCGATCAAGTGCTCCCTGGCAATGGTTGTAATCACGTTGCCATAGGTGTCAACCCGGAGCACATGGCCGTGCACGGCGTCATCACCCACCTCGGGCTCCTCGATATCCAGTTGCTGAAGGGAATCCACAATAGGGCCGACGTCGGCGAAAAGGGCTCCGCCCGCGAGATGGGCCGCCACGGGACCGTAAATGTCCCGGCCGTGGAACGTGTGTGAGGGGGCATCTTCCCGCCAGTACAGCCGGTTGGTGAGTTCGCGGATTTCGGTGATGCCGAGTTTCTCCGCGGCGAGGGCCAGCAAACCGTTATCGGGCCCGACCAGGTAACTGCCGTTGTCGGTCTGCACGGCAATGGAGCGCCGTTCCCCTCCCACGCCGGGATCCACCACGGCGCAGAATACCGTGCCCGATGGAAACATCTCCGCGGCCTCGGCCACGGCGTGAGCGCCCGCGGCGATGTCGAATGCTGGCACGGAATGAGTGACCGAGACCACCGTCGCGTCTCGAAAATGATCGTAAATCACTCCCTGAAGGAGTCCGGCGTATATGGAGTCCGCCCCGTAATCCGTAATGAGGGCCACGATGCCGTTGGGCGCCGCCCCTGCTTGGGCGGGAAGAATAACCATGACGAGCAAAACAGCCAATACAAGCTTTGTTTTCATATGCCGAATATCCACCCTTATCCCCATGAGCCACCCTCCTCGCGCCAAATGAGCAAGAGAGAAGATAGGCGGCCGCCGAGCAAGGTACTCACATCGCCTGGCATGCAGTGGAGTTCCTTAAGCTGTTTCGTCCAAGTGCTCAACGGCCGCCCCCACTAGCTCCATAGTATGTGAAAAACACCGCCCCATGTGCAAGTTTGCGTGAAGCGTTTACAGGCTACGCCAAGCCTCCTGCGGCCCGGCGCCATGGGAAACGCCTCACACCCAGCTAAACATCCCGAAAACCCACGCCCCGCGTGCGCCACAGATAGCGCTCGGCCATGAAGAGCCCCATGATGCTCATGGCGTCCGAAATTTCTCCTTGATCGGCCATGGCCAGCGCCTTGCCCAGGGGCACACGGCAAAGTTGGAGGATCTCCGTCTCATCGGGCTCGGGCTCGGTTTCCACTAAGTCCTCGGCCAGAAAAAGGTAGCCTACTTCCGACGAAATACAATTGCTGAGATAGATGGTGTCGCTCAAAGGCGTCCACTGCCGTGCCAACAAACCAGCTTCCTCTCGCAATTCCCGCTGAATGCAAGTCAGGGGATCTTCCCCCTCATCCGCGCCGCCCTCGATGATCTCCCATGAATAGCTCTCGGTGGGGTAGCGGTATTGGCCCACCAGCCAGGTCTCGTAGTCCGGCGTCAATGTCACCACGCCGGTGGCGATGCGGGTTTCCACCACGCTGTAAACCCCTTCCCGGCCGTTGGGCCGGATGACGCGGTCCTCACGAAGCGTCAGCCAAGGGTTTTGGTAAATGATCTGGCTTTCCTTACGGGTCCACGGATTTCGCTCAAGATCGCCGTTCACCGGTTTGCTCCCATGGGTTGCGTTGCGGCCGATAGCGTTGCGGATCATGCCTTGCGGAGGCGGTCTGGCGCAAGTAAGCGGTTTGTTGCGCGGCCAAGCTTGACTTTGGCGGGTCAAACAAGGTTTCATGGTAGCCGCTTGGCCGGTGGAGCCTGCACGAGCGGGCATCCCGGCGCAGGCGATAATCCCCTTGGCGAATCAAGAGAGAAAGAGAGGAGCTGACGCAGATGAGTATACACCATGCCGCGCCACGAATCGCGGCGACATTGATTGTGATGGCCGCCCTAGCATTTTCGGCCGCCGCTGACGACCTGAAGGTCACCATCCAAATGGAGTCCGAGGGAACAGCGTCAATCGTGGGTTTGGAGCAACCCGGGGAAGATTACGAAGCCACGATGTGGTTTGGCAACGGGCGTTTCCGGCGGGACGACCAGGACCAAAGCATCATAACGCTGCTTGGAGATGAACCAAAGGTCTACATCCTCAACCATGCGGAAGAAAGCTACGTAGCGCTCGATCTGCCCGTGGATATCATGGCCATCATCCCCGAGGAACAACGGCCGATGGTCGAACAGATGATGGAGCAGATGGCGCCCGAGGTGGAGGTGGAGACAACGGACGAAGAAGACACCATTGGCGAGTGGACCGCCCGCAAATCGATTATTACGGTCACGGCTCCCATGGGGATAACCATCACCCATGAAGTGTGGCTGACAGATGAGATCGACGTGGAGCGGAGAGGATACGACGAAGCGACACGGGCCTTGAGCGGAATGTCTCCAATAGGGGGCGATTGGGTGGAACAGCTTGCCGATCTTCAAGGTTTCCCCGTGCTTACCGAGACGCTCACGGAAGTCATGGGCCGCGAAACGGTGTCGCGGGAACGTGTGGTGAGCGTCGAGGAAACCACTGCGCCGGAGGGGACCTACGAGCTTCCAGAGGGATATACGGAAGACGCGATGGATATATTCGGCTCGCTTTAAAGTTCACGGCGGTGATTCATAAGCGAACCGGGAACCGTGTGAAGACGATCATCCCAACCCCGATCACCGGATGAGTGATCGGGGTTACCTACTTCCCTTGCAACGGCGAAAAGACACTATCCAATTAACACCCTACTTAGTCTTCAGGGATGGTGATTTCCATTTGGAAAACGCCTTTCCGGCCAGCCCAGAATGCCCAACAGAGCGCATGGGGGTTAGCGATCGTGAAATTATCCAGCCTTCTTCACCGGGAACACATATTTCCCGGACTGAAATCAGCTACGCTGCCAGAGGCAGTTGAAGAACTGTTAAAGAACTTTGACGAGTCCATCGGACTTGCCTGCGACACGGCCGAACCCCAGACGCCAAACTGGCGGCGGGCGGCGGCGGCCGTATTGGAGCGGGAAGAGCAATCAACCACGGCGCTGGGGTGCGGGGTAGCCATCCCCCACGCGCGCATCACAGGTTTGAACGACTACTACGTTCTGTTGGGAATCCCCAGCGAGCCCTTGCGCGATACGTGCATGGATGAAACGCCCATCTGTTACGTCTTCGTGATCCTGGGCAATGAAAGCAAGAACGCCCTAATGTTGCAGACCATGGCCGCCATCAGCACGTTCGCCCAAGAAGAGCGTCACATGACCGCCTTGGGGCGTGCGCGTTCGCCCCGGGAGCTGTGGCAAGTCATCGACGACAGCGGCGTCAACGTCAAGGAAGAGCTACGGGCGCGCGACATGATGCGGGAGCCCCCGGCCACGGTCACCGAAGACATGACCCTAAGCGACCTCCTGGACCTCTTCTTCGAACACGATGTACGGGTAATACCCGTCGTCACGGCCAACGGCAAGATAGCGGGGGCTGTCACCTCGCTCGAGGTTCTTCGCGCTGGCTTCCCCGAATACATGTACCGTTTCGCCAATATTGACTTTCTGGATGAGCATGAGGCCTTCACGCGTTTTCTTCAGCAGGAAAGCACGCTATATGTGCGGGATTTCATGAACCGGAAACCACTGGTGTTCAGTGAATCCACCCCCCTTATCCAGATCGTGTTTCAGATGAATCACGACCGGATATGGTTCGCCTTCATTCAAGAACACGGAAAACTTACGGGCGTAGTCGACCGTCACGATATCCTAATTCGCCTCCTAAGACTCTAAAGGCAGGACCCCGATGGAATTCACCGCTATTCTTGCCGTCGTCATCTTTGTTGTGACGTTCGGAATAATGTTGTCCGAGAAAATCAACAAGACCGTCGTGGTGCTTTGCGGCGGGACCGCCATGATTTTGCTTGGCGTGGTCTCCGAAGAGAAAGCATTCGATAGCGTTGACTTGGGGGTGATATTTCTCTTAACCGGCATGATGATCATTGTCCACTTCCTGGCCGAAAGCGGGTTCTTCGGCTACGTGGCCATTCGAATCGCCCAAGCCGCCAAGGGCCGGCCGGTCCCGCTGATTATCCTCTTGTGCATTGTGACCAGCGTGTTGGCGTCCCTGGTCGACAAGGTGTCCACTGTGCTTCTCATGGCGCCCATCATTCTGCTTATCACGGATCGCCTTGAGGTCCCCCCCGTGCCGTTCCTGATTCTCACGATGTTCGCCGCGAACACGGGCGGCGCGGCCACGCTTATAGGCTCGCCCTCGAATGTGCTTATCAGCAGCGCCGGCGACATCACCTTCAACGCCTTTCTCGTTCACATGGCCCCAATAGCGTTCATCGCTGCGTTGGCCGTGGCTGGTTACGGAGTCCTTCTCATCCGCCGCGATTCCTTCGTCTCCTCGGACATCCGCGCGCGCGTCATGGGGCTCAATGCGCGCGGCGCCATCCGGGACCGCCAGTTGCTGATTAAGACCCTCACCGTATTGGCGCTGGTCTTTGTGACGTTCACAATGCACGACCTATTGGGCGTGGAACCCGCCAGTGTGGCGCTGGCCGGCGCCGCGGTGTTGCTGGTCATCACGAAGGCCGATCCCAAGACCGCCTTTGACTCGGTCGAATGGCCCACCCTGTTCTTCTTCGTCGGGCTCTTCATGCTGGTCGCGGGACTGGCCGCGACAGGCATCCTCGAGGCCATCGCCATGGCCGCCCTGCATGTAAGCAACCACAATCTGCTGATCGCCACGCTCATGCTCATGTGGGGCGCGGCGGCTGGCGCCGCACTCATGGGCAACGTCCCCATCACGGCTGCGCTGATACCCGTGGTGTTGACCGCCATACCGCCCATCGCCGAGGCGAATCCCCAGAGCGAATCGGCGGTTGAGATGGCCCTATGGTGGGCGCTCGCCCTGGGCGCCTGCTTTGGAGGCAACGGCACGCTTATCGCCTCTCCCGCCAACCTGGTGGTTGTGGACATCGCGCAGGCCAACCAGCGCCTCATCTCGTTCGGGACCCACCTCCGCGCCGGTTGGCCCATAACGGTTGGCTCCCTCGTCCTCGCCAGCCTTTATGTTGCGTGGCGCTACGCGATGTAGCCAGCCTGTATTGAGCCGGCGCGGTGAGAATGGAGCAGTGGCTCCATCTCCGATTGACCAAACCAAAAAGTCCTTGACATCCCGCGCCCGAGTCGTGTATAAGTCAGCGCGCTTTGGGGTGGGCCGTGTGTTGCGGCTCCCCTTCTGGTGAACCGGCGCATGGTGCGCCACAGGGAGATACATCGTACCGATGGACGACCCGTCTAGTAGTAGACACAAACACAGATTCCTCCGCGATGCCTCGGAGGCCCCGGTATTCTGTCCGGGCGCTGCCATGAGGCCGCGTTGCGAAGAAGCCTGCGGGCGAGTTCGGCGATTGTATCGCATCATGACACGACGCTGACCTGACCCGCCGGCTGCCTTCCGCCGCGCGGGCCCCGTGAGTAGCGTCACGGGCCTGCCGGGAACACACGGAAAGGAAGGCAGCCATGACTCAGAATTTCTCTCCTCAGTTCTTGCGCGAATTGCTGTCGCGCAACGACACCCAGCAGCTTCGCGAACTCTTTGCGGAGATGCATCCCCACTCGATAGCGGAGCACCTCAACGAACTCGAGGATCCCACGCTGTGGGCTGTTCTGCGCCGCTTTGAGACGCCGCTCGACGCGCAAGTGTTCAAGCATCTTCCCATGGAACGGCAAATCGCGCTCGCCAATACCCACAATGAGCGTGAAGTGGCGTTGCTCCTGGAACACATGCAAGCCGACGACCGCGTGGACGTCATCCATGGACTTGACGCCGAACGGCGCGAACGCTTGATAAGTCTGCTTCCGGCCGAAGAACAGACCGAGACCGAGCGGCTGGCCGCCTATGACGAAGACAGCGTGGGGGCCGTGATGAACCTGGATTATGCCTTCCTGCGGCCCGAGATGCGGGCGGATGCCGCCATACAGGCGCTCCGAGACCAGGCTCCGAAAAAGGAAACGGTGCAGTACGCCATGGTGATTGACCGGAGCGGCGTATTGGCGGGCCGCGTGTCGCTTCAAGACCTGGTCCTAGCCGCTCCAGACGCCACCGTCGAAACCCTCATGGACCATGAACCCGTCACGGTCAAATCGGTCGATCCGCGCACGGAAGCCGTACGGCTCATCGAAGCGTATGACGAGCCACTGCTTCCGGTGGTCGAAAACGGAGGCCGTCTTGTGGGCATTGTTACGTTCGACGATGTGATGGACGTCATCGAGGAGGAAATCTCCGATACCATGTACCAGAAAGCCGGTATTGGCGACTTCCACCATCAGCGCGACCACGTGTTCAGCGAAGCACTCACGCGGGGCGGACTGTGGTATCCCATCCGCGCACGCATGACGTTCCTTCTCGTCGCCTTGGGCGGCGGCATGGCCGTGGGAGGCCTGATCGATTACTGGGAAGGCACGCTCGAGGCCATCCTGGCCGCGGCAATCTTCATTCCGGTCATCATGGACATGGGCGGAAACACAGGCACCCAATCGACAACCATATTCGCCCGCGGTTACGCCTTGGGGCACATTGACCTGAAACGCTTCTTCCCGTATTTGGCCCGCGAGGCCAGCATTGGGCTTATCATGGGCGTCCTCTTGGGAACGCTTGGCGGCGCGTTTGCTTACCTTTGGCAAGGCGCGCCCAACAATGTGCCGGAACTGGGTCTGGCAGTCGGGCTATCCTTGGCCGCTGTCATATTCGTGGCCGCGATGCTTGGCTTTCTCTTGCCGTACTTCATGCTGAAGCTCGGTTTGGATCACGCGCCTGGCGCGGATCCCTTCATCACAACCATCAAGGACTTCACGGGCCTTGCGCTGTACTTCTACCTCGTGCAGACGCTGGTTCCCGTTGACCTACCGGCGTAACGCCATTTCCCAAACACAAAACGAATTGAACAACCGGGCGCCGCCCGTTTGAAAAGGGAGTGCATCATGAAATACCTAATGGAACATCTCCTCTTTGCTTGCTGCATTGCCGCCCTCACGTGGGGCGTTGAAGCCGCTGGCGAGGAGTTCAGCGTTGATTCGAGCCAAGGGATGAACAACGAAAACCCGGCCGGCGCGGCCGGCAATCGTGGGGAACGCTACACCCTGTTTAACCGCACTCCGGCGGACCAACTTCGTCCGTTGGCCCCTGAACCTCACCCCTACACCACCGATCCGGGCTGGTGGATTGTTGAGTTCGAGAAGGTGAACTTCACGTACAGCCGCGGCCGCGACGAGAACTACGACCGGGTGCGCACCCGCACCTTCACGTGGCCGGTCATGGTAAAGGTTGGCCTAACCGAACGGCTGGATCTTCAGGTGAGCCTCGACGCTTACGAATGGGAGAAGGAGCGTGTTTCGCCGAGGCGCGAGCTTCCGGGCTTCCTTCAAGGGACCGGTCTGGGCAAGGCTCTGGGCGGCTATTACGAAAACTTGGTGGGCCGAAGCCGGGAACGTGCGCACGGCGTTGGCAGCCTCTCGTTGCGCAGCAAATACAATTTCTGGGGCAACGATGAAGAGGGCAGCGCGGCAGCCATCATGCCATTCGTCACGTTTCCCCCGTTCGATAGCCGCTTCGGTCCCCGGCGGATGGAAGCCGGCGCGAAGTTGCCCACCTTGTGGCCCATGGGCGAGCACTGGGAATTCGAGACCACGCCGGCGTTGGCGGCGGTTCGCAATAACGCGGACGATGGTTATGAGTTGGGATTCGATACCAACAGCGTTCTCTCACGCGATGTCGGGGGCGGCTGGTCCGTGTTCTCGGAATTCGAAACCAGTCTCACGACAGAAGACGCGAGCGATTGGGAAGGCACGCTTTTCGGCGGAGTAACCTGGGACATCTCGGACTACACGGTGGTAGAGCTTGCCGTGGGCCGGGGCGTGACGAGCGCCGCGGATGACTATACGGGTTATCTGAGCCTCGTTCAGCGGTTCTGAGGCCCCATGCCAACGAGATTGTGTTGAGCAGGCGTGACTGAAGGGTATCGCGCCAGGGGGGTGTTTGATCCGGTCTTGGCGCACGCGAAGTACACCATGATGGTGCGCTAACTGGTTATA
>PUOI01000134.1 GCA_003552765.1 Candidatus Hydrogenedentota bacterium
CACCAGTTTGTTGATGGACTCGATCATGTGCACGGGAATGCGGATGGTGCGAGCCTGTTCCGCGATGGAGCGGGTGATCGCCTGGCGAATCCACCAGGTGGCGTAGGTGCTGAACTTGTACCCGCGCTGATACTCGAACTTGTCGACCGCCTTCATCAGGCCAATGTTGCCTTCTTGGATCAAATCCAGGAAGGACATGCCCCGATTGGTGTATTTCTTGCCGATACTGACCACCAAGCGCAAATTCGCCTCGACGAGTTCCATCTTGGCGTTGTAGATCTTCTCTTCCTTGTCCTTGATGGTGTCGATGAGTTTGGTGATCTCGCCTTCTTTGAGTTGCGCATCGGATTCGATTTGGTCGATCTTGCGCTGGGCCATCTGGAGCCGCCGTTCAGCATCCAGCACGGCCTCTTTCTCCAAACCAAACTTGGCCGCCGCCGATGCGGACTTGCGCGCCTGACTGGCCATCTTCGGGATCTCTTCGGCCTCATAGCCGAGTTCCCGTTCGACGCGGTCGATTTCGTCCTGCGCCGTGGCGATGCGCCGTTTCAATCCCTTGATTTTACGGGCGATCTTCAAGATTTCCTTGGGCTTTAGATTGAACTCGCGGACGATCTCCGCTTGCCTTTCGCGAAACTCAGCGATCTTGGTCTGGATGTTGTCCCGGCTCTTTTCCGACAGGTTCGACCGGCGCGCCCGCTTGTGCTGGTTTTCAATCTGTTCGTCAAGATTCGCGAGTTCCTCCATCAGCGTGGGCAGCTTCTTGATGAAGGCGTCCTGTTCCTTGGGGGCCTCGGTATCGGTGATCTGCGAGAATGCGAGGCGGCCCGCCAAAATGCGCGCCCCAATCATCTGAATTTCCTTGAAGGTGTAAGGCGTATGCAGAAGCACATCGGTGAGTTCGTTCTCCGCCGACTCGATGCGCTTGGCGATGGCCACTTCCTGGTCTTTGCTTAGCAAGGGCACCCGGCCCATTTCCCGCAAATACATCCGCACAGGGTCATCCGCCCGCTCCAACCGGCTATGGGCGGCGTCCTTCCGGATCTCTTCCTTGCGGGCCTGGCGCTCACGCTCTTTGTTAAGCTGCTGACGCTCGGTATCCACCCGGAAATCGTCCACAATGTCGATGTCCATCCCGCTGAGCGTGAGCATCAACTCGTCAATGTCCTCGCTTGTGGCGTCCTGGGGCAGGATATCGTTCAAATCGTCGTACGTGAGCTTACCCTGCTTTTTCGCCAGCTCCAGGGCCTTCTTTTTGCTTTCCTCTTTTTGCGAGGTCGAGCTCTTTTTGCCCTCTGCAAGCATATGTCCTCCCTTACCTTGTGTGTCCGTCATACTCATTCCATCGCACTCTCGCGCTGCTGTCCGGGCTAAAAGCCCTATGCCGCGCCGGTTTGCTGAATGTCATTATCTATTTGCCGTTTTTCGGTCAATAAAGCCATTACTTCCTGGGTGTCATTGCGCCGTTCGGCCTCCCGAATGGCATTATGTAAACGGGTGGACTCCTTTTGTAAGGCGTCTTTTTTAATCCGGGTAATTCGTTTTCTTACGAGGTTTTCCGCGCGCTCTGCCGGCATGTTCCGGTCTTCCGAGGCCGCCGCAGCCGCATAGAGCTTTATCCCCGCTTCATGATTCAGTTCCTGGGCCATGTTCGCGATGGGGCCAAGGTCAAATAGCACACGGAGCACCTCGCCCAGTGCGCCCTCGGGCATGGGCAGCGGCTTCAATTCATCCCGGCACTTTGTTAGAAGTTCCTCGCGTTCAAGCAATACGGAGATAAACGCTCTATCATCCAAATTTATTCTAGCGGGACTTGGGGAAGCCTCTTCCTCGCTAGGTGCGGAGGAGGGCCGGCGCGCGCGCCGTTGAACCCGATCATATTCTTTCTGCAGGTCCCATTTGTTCGCGCCAAGAGCTTTGGCCGCCTCCTCCAGATACTCCTGCCGGCGGAGTTCATCCTCCATGCGCTGGAGCACGCCAAAGAGTTCATGGGCGACCTCGGAGCGGCCTTCAGCGGTCTTCATTCGTTCTTCATTCATGCGCACGAAGAAATCAACGAAGCCGCTGGCTTGCGCGATGCGCTCGCGAAACCTCTCGGCGCCTTCCTCCCGGATGCAGTCGTCGGGATCCTGGCCCTCCGGCAAGGCGAGGGCGCGCACGCGCAATCCCGCGCCCACCAGCACGCCGATGCCGCGCAACGCGGCCCGAGCGCCCGCGCTGTCATTGTCGAACACCAGGACGACCTCCGGCACATGACGCCGAAGCAGGGCGGCTTGGGCTTCCGTGAGCGCCGTGCCGCACGGGGCCACGACATGGGTTATGCCCGCATCATGGCAGCGGATGAGGTCAAAATAGCCTTCAACTACCAGGGCCTGCTTTTCGCCGCGCATGGTTTCGCGGGCATGGTGGAGTCCGTACAGCACTCCGCTCTTTTTGTATACCGAATTCTCGGGCGTGTTGATATACTTGGCTTGAGCCTGGTCGTCCAACGCACGCCCGCCGAACGCCACGGTTCGGCCCGTGCCGTCGGCGATCGGGAACATCAAACGATCGCGAAAAAATCCATAGATACCCCCCCGATCGCTTTCCCGAACCAGGCCCGAGGCCTTTAGAACGGCATCTTTATAGCCTTCCTTGCGGGCGGCCCGAATGAACGCTTGCCCATCTTCCGGGGCATAGCCAAGGGCGAATTTCTGGATGGTTTCCTTCTTAAGTTCACGGGCCTTGAGGTGGGATCGGCCCCGCCCCCCTTTTAGCGGATCCTCGAGATATTCTTGGAAAAAGCGTTGGGCGAACTTGTTCAAGGTGAGGATCTGCTGGCGCAGATACGTTTCGCGATCATCCCGCTCCGTAACCGCCGGCAACCGCACGCCGCCGCGGTCGGCCAGTTTTTGCAGGGCTTCCAGAAAGGTTACGCCCTCGAAATCACGCACAAACGAGAGCGCATCGCCGCTGCGTTGGCATCCGAAGCAATAGAACATCTGGCGGTCACGCGTCACGGAAAAGGAAGGTGTTTTTTCTTGGTGGAATGGACACAACCCCACGAAGCGATTGGGGCCCGCGGCCTTGAGATCAATAAATGCGCCAATCACTTCCACGATGTCGTTCGCGGCCAGAACCTCACTCACGACTTCTCTGGAAAACTTTGGCACGTTTGGCTACAAGCCTTCCTGGAGTTGCGCGAAACCCGTTCGCCCGCACCTAACGAATTGAAGGAGAAATATTCCAGCCGCACCGCCCAAGTGCGCTAAGATCCGCCGAAAGACACAACTCTCGCTTCTTGTTTGTCAACCTCAAAAAAACTTTACCATAAGGCGGCTCCCCTGTCAAACCAACCGCCAGGGGGCGCTATGCTTTGAACTTTGGGCTGAAGACAGGTCGAGGGGGTGTTAGTACAGTTTACAGCTCTGTGGATGCTGTTGTATGATGCAAAAACCGCGTTGTGAGGCTGGGCGGTGTTCGTGCAGCCTCCTTCGGAACGGTGACGTCGTCTCTGGAAAAATGCGGTGTCGGAGAGCCGGCCCTATCTGGAGACAGAACAAATGTAGCGAAAGGAGGATGAACCATGAAGACGAAAATGCTTGTGTTGGCGCTGGCTACGGGGCTGTTGGCGGGGTTCGCCGCTCAAGGCCTTGATGACCAGCCCGAGAACAACCCGCCGCAAGTCGACATCGACCTCGACATGGACGAGCAGCAGGCGGAGGTGTACGTCCGCGGCGAACATTTCACCACGTACCAGTTCGGGGACGATTCCCGTATTCCGCATCTCTGGCCCATGTATGCGGAAGATGGCGTGACCATCACGCGGAACTACCCCATGGGCGAGGATGAGCCCGTCGAAAGCACGGACCACCCTCACCATAAGTCCTTCTGGACCACCTTTGGTGATGTGAATGGCTACGACCATTGGCACGATGAACCCATCATCACCGAAGACGTTGAGGCCGAGTCGGGCGATGCGTATGGCGTGATTCGCGCGGAGAACATGTGGCCCGACGCAGAAGGCGAGCCCGTTGTGGACGAGACCCGCATGTACCGGTTCTATGACACGCCGGCCCACGGCCGCATCTTCGATCACGTCGTTACCTTCACGGCGTCGTATGGCGACGTCACCTTTGGAGACGACCAGGAGGGCATGGTGGCCTTCCGTATCCGCCCCGAGATTCAAGGCAACGAGGCGGGTGTGCTCACCAATTTTGACGGTGAGCAAACCGAAGACGAGGTCTATGGAACGCCAGGGCCTTGGATGGATTATTCCGGTCCCATCGAAGACGTTGGCCATCGCGGCATCGCGCTGTTCAGCCATCCCAGCAACTTCCGGGACCCGGCTTGGCATGTGCGCGACTACGGTCTCGCCGCCGCCAATCCCTTTGCTCTGTCGGATGTGGCCGGGCTCGATGAAGACGGCTCCTATGTGCTTGAGGAAGGCGAAAGCTTGACCTTCATCTTCCGCGCCTATGTGCACACGGGCGATGTGGAAGCGGCCGATGTGGCTGGGCAGTACGCGGCCTTCGCCGAAGCCGGCGAGGCTGAACTCACCGGCGGAGACTAACCGCGTCTGAACAAATTCACCCTATCGCAGCTTACAGCGGGGGGATGCGCGACAGCGTGTCCCCCCGTTGTCCGTTCGGGGAGGCGGGCAACTTTGACAAGGAACGGCGGATATAGAGATGTTTAGGGCGGGGTTGGAATAGACATGATTCACATGATTAACAAGATGGACTAACCGGGACTAGTTGGTGTATTTTTATAACTATTATTTAAATTAGTTTCTTTTTTTGCTCACTAGGGGTGTTGTGTTTGTTGGCCCAAGTCCAGAGCTGATCCATCTTGTTAATCTTGTAATTCATGTCCATTTAAACCGCAACCGAATACGGTAAGGGAGAATGATGATGAACGTTCGCAGTACAACTCAACGTGTGGGGCTGATCGCCGTGATGGCGGCGGCCGTAATTGCTTTTCCTGTCCATGGGGCCGAAGAGTCCCTAGATCTTCACGCTATTGAATGGAGTCCAATGGGGGAAACTGCCCCGGCCGAAGAAATGGATTTCGACGGCGTCAACGGCATGCGTCTGCCGTGTAATTTTGAGGAGACGGATTTTCCCCGGGCCAGTTGGGACGCTGACGTGGAACTGGATCTCTCCACGGCGCAGGGTCTCGAAATTGAGATGCGATGCGCGGACCCCGCACCAATTGCCTACGTCATCGTCTACCTGCAAAGCGGAGGCGGCTGGTACCCGTCCACAGCAAAGTTGCCCGGCGAGGAATGGACCACCATACGCGTCCAGCCGGAAGCCAGCGGAATCGAAGGCTCACCGGAGGGCTGGAGCCAGATCTCCACGGTACGCATTGCGGCGTGGCGTGGGTTTGACCAGGATACGCGGATGGACGTGCGGAGCATGCGCGTGCTCCCGGCAGACGGAACCATCGGCGTGCTGCGCGCCGAGGCGGCTGGCGCAACGGGTACCGGCGACCCGCAGTCCATCGCGCAGCACGTGGAGCGAATCGGGGCCATGTTAAGCGAGGTGGGGTTGGAGTACCGCCTCGCGAGCGATTTGGACCCCGCCAACCTGCCGCTGGACGAGTTGGACCTGCTCATCATGCCGTACACGCCCGATCTGCCGGATACCATCGAACAAGACATCGTTTGCTGGATGGAGGACGACGGGGGTAAGGTTCTTGCCTTCTATCACTTGCCCAGCTCCATCGCCGAAGCCGGCGGGCTTCGCCCGGGCCAGTATATCCAGCAGGAATGGCCTGGCCACTTCGCCGCTATTGTTCCCACAGCGCAGCTCCAGGGAGCGCCAGAACGAGCCGCGCAAGACTCATGGAACATCAATACCGCCTACCCCGCAACCGAAGACGCCGAAATCTTGGCGGCGTGGGAGGACGAAGACGGCGAACAACTTGATGCGCCCGCCATCACGGGTTCTCCCCGGCTGGTATACATGAGCCACATCATCCAGCCCGACGACCCCGAGGCTAAGCAACAGTTGCTCTTGGCCATGTTGGGCTATTTGGACGAGGGGATCTGGCGCGCCGCCGCGGAAGGTTTAATCGCCGATGTTGGGGTGGTGGCCGGGTACGGTGGCCTGGAGGACATGCGGCGGGAACTTACCGCCCCCCGTGCGCAGGAAGCGCTGGACGAAGCCGAGGCCCTGGTGGACGAAGGGCGCGCACTTATGGAGAGCGGCGAGTTCCGAGAGGCCGTGCCCGTTGTTGAAGAAGCGAAGCAGCGGGCCGTGGAAGCGTACGCCAAGGATCAAACCCCGGAACCGGGGGAATGGCGCGGGTTCTGGTGTCACCGGGCCGATGGCATCGAAGGCGTGGAGTGGGACACGTCCATCCGGCGGTTGTCGGAGAAGGGTTTCACGGCCATTCTACCGAACATGTCGTGGGGCGGGCTTGCGTATTATCCCAGCGACGTGCTGCCGGAGGCCGAGGAAGTTCAAGAAGGACGCGATTACGTCGCCGAGGTTTTGGAAGCGTGCCAAGAACATGGCGTCGAGCTGCACGTGTGGAAAGTCAACTGGTACATGGGCGGCCGTGCGCCGTCGGAGTTCGTGGAGCGCATGGAGCGCGAAGGGCGTGTCCAAGCGCACTTTGACGGGAGCCTCGAGCGAGACTGGCTGTGCCCCTCTCACCCGGACAACCAGCAGTTGGAGATCGACGCGATGCTGGAAGTCGCGGCGAACTACGACGTGGACGGCGTCCACTTCGACTACATTCGCTATCCGGGCCAGGACGGTTGCTTCTGCGAAGGATGCCGGGAGCGGTTCGAAGAACGCTTGGGCGAAGAAGTGGGGGATTGGCCGGCGGATACCCGTGATGAGCCGGACATTCGCGAGGCCTGGCTCCAGTTCCGGCGCGATCAAATCACCACGGTCGTCGCCGAAGTGGCGGAAGAACTTCAAGAAAATCATCCGGAGGTGCAGTTATCCGCGGCGGTGTTCTCGAATTGGAGCAATTCGCGCGACAGCATCGGCCAAGACGCCGAACTCTGGTGCGAGCAGGGGTACCTCGACTTCGTGTGTCCGATGAACTACACCCCGCACAACCACGTATTTGCCCGCCAAACCGCCAACCAAATCGAGGCGGCCCATGGCGTGCCAGTGTATCCGGGGATCGGCCTCACTACGTGGGCCGGCATGCAACCGGACACGGTAAAGCTCATCGAGCAGATCCGCCTCGCCCGCGATAGCGGCGCCCCCGGCTTCACCATCTTCGAATACGACCAACCCGCGATGGACGATGTCCTGCCCTTGGCCGGGATGGGCATCACGCGGGAAGAGTAGGCCCTCGGGGGAGCCGTGGATTGGGAGAGGCAAGGAACCAAACATAAGGGAGGATCACACCATGAACATTCACGCACTATCTCGAGCAGTAGTGCTGGCGGCGCTCTTGATGGGAGCGGCTCTTGCCGCGCATGCCGGTGAGGATCGCATCCGGCCATGGCCGGAGAACCCGTTCTTCTGGGAGTATCAGGGTGAGCCCGTGTTGCTGTTGGGCGGTTCGCGCGAGGACAATCTGTTCAACCATCCCGAAGGCCTGGAAGAGCACCTCGACACCATCGCGGCGGCGGGCGGCAATTACCTCCGCAACACGATGTCGGACCGGAATCCGGAGAACCGCTACGCGTTCGCGGAGGTGGACGAGGGACTGTACGACCTCGATCAGTGGGACGAGGAGTACTGGGAGCGCTTCGAGAACTTCCTTCGGATGTGTTACGAGCGGGACATCATCGTGCAGATTGAAGTGTGGGATCCCTGGGATCTGTTTCTCCGGGAAGGGGTTCGCGATTATTGCGACAACCGGGGGTGGGAGTCTCACCCCTACAATCCTCTGAACAACGTCAATTACACGGCGGAAGAGTCGGGGCTGGCGGAAGAAATCGACTACCACTCCAGCAGCTCGCCTAGTGACCACGCCTTCTTTCATACCGTCCCCGCGATGGATGATAACGAGTTGGTCCGGCAGTACCAAGAGGCGTTCGTGAACCGCATCTTGGACTTCAGCCTCGAGTATCCCAACGTGCTGTACTGCATGAACAACGAGATTGGCGAGGATCCCGAATGGGGACGGTACTGGGCGCGGTTCATCCGCGAACGGGCCGAGGCCGAAGGCGTGGACGTGTACCTCGCTGACATGCGGCGGAACCACAACTTTGACTCCCAAGAGCAGATTGACCTGCTCCACGACGACGAGCACTATGACTTCTTCGAGATCTCCCAGAACAACGCCATCAGTGGCCAGCGCCACGTCAATCAGATCGTGACCGTCCGCGGCCGCCGTCTTGACGATCCCAAGCCTTTGAACAATGTCAAGATTTACGGCGGCGGTGAAGCTGTCCGCCGGTTCTGGCGGAATGTTCTCGGCGGCTGCGCCTCGGCGCGCTTCCACCGGCCCGGAGAGGGAGACGCGAATTTCGGCATCGGCGCCAATGACCTGGCCTTGGACCACATGAGCAGCGTGCGGGCGTTGATGGAGGAAGTGGGCTGGCCCGATATCGAGCCGGACCTCAGCTTCGCCAGGCTGCCGGTGGAGCACGCTGGGACCGTGCGTACGGAAAAGACGCATGTCGTGTACACCCGGGATACGGAGGGTCAGGCCCGCCTGTTCATCGATGGCCACGAAGCGGTTAGCGGCGATATCGGCGGCGACATGAGCGGGTGGGATACGGATATGCGGCTGGCGCTGGGCAATGAGTTCGTGGACGAACAACGCGGTTGGCGCGGCGCGTATCACGGCCTGGCGATTTATGACCGAGCGCTGGACGCCTCGGAAATCGCGGACCATTACGCGGCTGGCTCGCCGGAGCATCTGGACGGCCTGCAAGCGCGGTACGCGTTCGACGAAGGCGATGGCGCCGTGGTGCACGACGTGTCCGGTCAGGAACCGGCGCTGGACCTGCATATTGAGGACGCCGGAGCAGTATCATGGCTTGATGATGGGCTTGAACGGATGGATTCCGTCCTCATCGCCACCGAAGACCCCGCGGAACGCCTCACGGCCGCGATACAGGAGAGCAACGCCATCACCGTGGAAGCGTGGATCACGCCGGCCGAGGCGGTGCAGACGGGACCCGCCCGCATCGTGACATTGTCCCAGAACCGGCTGAACCGCAACTTCACCCTTGGACACGACGAGGATGTCTACGAGATGCGTTTGCGTACGACCGAAACCTCGGAGAACGGGCTGCCAGGCTTGATAACAGGCTCCGATGCCGCCGCCTCCATTGCGGCGGCTCGATCCTCCGAACGCGATCGGGCTGTCATTTTCGTGAGCCACGGCGCCCTGCTTGACGTGGACATGGACCAACTCGCGGAAGGCCTGAGCGCCGAATGGCATGAGCCCCGCACGGCTGAACGCCAAGACGCCGAACCCAATGA
>PUOI01000508.1 GCA_003552765.1 Candidatus Hydrogenedentota bacterium
CGGAGTGCCCGCGAGCTGGCCAATGTCTTCCACAAGCCCCGGCGCCGACTGGGCTGCTTGCGAGGCCGCGCTAAAGCGCTGCTCGTCCCGCGTATCTCCTATAAGGGTCGCGTCCGCGCCCCCAAAGAACCGGGGGGTGTATTGGTGCCGGTCGAGGGTCAGGCTTAGGGCCTGCAGATAAAGGTTTTCCTTTTGATTTTGATAGGTGCGGCTGTTGCGGAACGCCATGGCCAGCGCGTCTTCGAGAGATAGGATAGCCGCGCCCACCTCTTCCGCGCCGGTATCCCCGAGGAATTCCTCCTCCTCTTCGACCACTGGATAGTCCGCGAGATCCACAATGCGATCCGTCTCAATCTTGTAATCGTCCGTCATCCCCGGCACTGCGGGGCTCTTTTCCTCGATAAGGGCGTACACTTCCGCATCCGCTGACTCCTTATAATGCGTCGTGGTGCACCCGCCCACAATGATTCCCGCGCTCACTGCGGCTGTTCCCATCCAGGCGCTGAAGCTTGACCAGCGTTGTCTCGGTTCACTCATCTGTATCAATAAACTCCCGTGTCCAGATCCTTCAGCGCCATCAGGCGCCCTTCCAAATCGCCCACAAAATAACGTATCACTCTAGTATACACCAGTTTATGATCTTCGGCAGAGCGTTAGCAAACGCCCCATTTGCCCAATAAGTGCGCTGCTCCAAGGAACAACGCCCCTTCGGAAGGGGTGGCCCAAAAGACTGGCGATTAATGAACCAGCGAATCCGCCGAAGCCGGCAGGGCGTGGAACCTCCAGATGCCCTCGTTTGGACAAGACCGCCTGCTTCGCTCCGGCGCGCCCAAACTATGGTTGTTTTTGGGTGAATACACACCATGAAACCGCGTTAGCGAAGACAGCGATCGCGCCGTCTTTGCTGGACGGGCAGAGGACAAAAAAAGACGCGCCTCCTTTTTGGGCGGGGCCAATACTCCAGCCCTTTTCACTTGCACTCCGTTCTTTCTATCACACTTAAACCCGTGCGCAAGTGAAAATGTTCCAGAGGAACACGAATCTGCCTACTGAACGGCATGTTCATGAGAGGAGGCGGGAATGAGGAGGGGGCGGAACCGGCGTGCAGGACCTCGCGCTTTCTCTCCCTATCAAACGGGACCACTGCCTACAAACACCCCCTGCGGCCCGTTTTCAAGAGGACGCAGGGGGTGGGTATTACAGTTCATCGGCCGTATGCCTGAGATGCGTCAGGACTTGGCCGCTTCGTATAGCTCGGCGACTTTGTCCCAGTTGACCACGTTCCACCACGCATCGACGTAATCGGGGCGCCGGTTCTGGTACTTGAGGTAGTACGCGTGCTCCCACACGTCACAGCCGAGAATGGGGGCCATGCCCTGCATCAGGGGGGAATCCTGGTTGGGGGTGCTCCCGATCTGCAGGCTTCCGTCCCCAGCCACGCACAGCCACGCCCAACCGCTGCCGAAGCGGTTAAGGGCGGCTGTCTTAAACTGCTGCTGGAAGTTGTGAAAGCCGTCGAACGTGGCCTTTATTGCGTCGGCCAGCGCCCCCGAGGGTTCGCCGCCGCCATTGGAACCCATAATCTCCCAGAACAAGCTGTGGTTGGCGTGGCCGCCGGCGTTGTTGATGAGCGCTTGACGCACATCCTCGGGCACGCTATTGATATCCTTCAGCAACTCTTCCGCTGACTTTGCTTCCAACTCGGGATACTTTTCCAGTGCGGCGTTCGCTTTGGTTACGTAGGTGTTGTGGTGTTTGGTGTGATGGATTTCCATCGTGCGCGCGTCGATATGCGGTTCCAAGGCCGCATAATCGTACGGAAGCATTGGAAGTTCGTATGCCATGGCGATTTCTCCTTTATATCTGCCGGTTGGCGGCCTCCGGATAATCCCAAGCCTGGACCTTATCCAAGCGGAAAAACCCAACACAAGGGGTGTGTGTTTGTGAGAGGATTTCCATCCGGTCGAGCCAACAACGCTCCGGCCCCCTCTATTCCGGAGCAAAACATAACATGAAGCGTATTCCTTACCTTATCGGTTTTGGAGCGGTATAGTCAAAAAACTCCCTGCGGCCAGGTTCGGTTTGCTCCATGTTTTGGAGGGCGATTCGCGCGTTTCGGACCATCCCCGCATGTTTTGCCCGCATCAGCGGACTGCCCGAGAAGCGGGCGCGAAACGCGGCTTCATCCAATTGAGCCAACGCCGCGAGATCCGGCGCCGCTTGGCCGGGACGCGGTTCAAAGTCCGGTTCGTCACTCACGGGGGGCTTGCGGTTCCACGGACATACTTCTTGGCAGATGTCGCATCCGAACACCCAGGCGCCCATGCGCCCCCTAACGGCTTCGGGAATGTCTCCCCGGTTCTCGATGGTGTGGTAGGAGATGCAGCGGCGGGCATCCACCACGCCTTCTTCCACGATGGCCCCGGTCGGGCACGCGTCGATGCAAAGCCGGCATGAACCGCAATAATCTGGCGTGGGATGGTCCGGCTCAAGGCGCGCGGTGGTGATGATCACGCCAAGGCAAAACCAGGATCCCATGCCGCGGCGGAGAATCAAGCTGTTCTTGCCTACCCAGCCCACACCCGCCCGTTCAGCCCATGCGCGCTCCAAGACGGGGCCGCTGTCGATGCTGGCGTAGGATTGGGCGCCGGGTTCCAGGGTGTCGATGTATGCCGCCAAGCGTTTCAAGGGCTTCGCCATCACCCGGTGATAATCACGGCCCCAGGCATAGCGGGCCACGGCGCCCTTGGCTTCGCTGGAGACAACGGGAATCGTGCGGTCTTGCCCTTGCGCCTCGGGGGGCGCGGATTTGTAGTAATTGCGCGCCACCACCACCACCGACTCGGCCCCCGGGAGTTTCTCCCGCACATCGAGGCGGATGGCGCTCGTCCGGGCCAGCCAGTCCATGTCCGCGTGGTAGCCCCGCTCAAGCCACTCCCGCAGCTTTCCGCCGGGATCGGCGGGCCCCGCCTTCGCCACGCCGCACGCGTCAAAGCCTTGGAGCCGCGCGTTCTCCTTGACGGCGGCCGCGCGGGTGGCGCCGCTGCTGTTAGCGTAAGTGGATTCGTTGGCCATACCGTTCCGCCATGCTCGCGTTCCACTCATCGCCGCCGGGCAGATTCGCCGTCCTGAATAGGGGAGGCTCGCGCCCGGCCTCAACATAATGGCAGGCGGCCTCGTACACAATCTGTTCCGCGATGGCGATGGCGGCGAAATTCGACGCCGCGCCGGTGCGCATTTCGCTGCCCGGAATCTCGAGGGATGCATCCCCCACTTCCGTGCAATTGTCGATGGCGATATCCACCGCCTCATGCAGTTTCTTGTCTTGCCCGATGCCAAATCCCGCGGCCTGGCTCTGCTTTCGCGAGACGATGGCGATCGTGTGCAGCCCCAGGTCGCGTGCGTGAAGGGCCATCTCGACGGGCACGGCGTTCCTTCCGCTGTTGGACACTACCATGAGCACATCGCCCTCTTCCGGGGCTTCCCGTTGCAAAATGATCTGCGCCAAGCCGGGGATGCGTTCCAGTTTCGTACTTGTGATGGGACCCTCGTGCTGCATCAACGCCGGAAAAAGGACCGCGTTGACGGGCGCCAACCCACCCGCCCGGAAATACAGTTCCTCGGCGACCAAGTGGCTGTGGCCCGTGCCAAAGATATGCCACACCTTGCCCTTCATCAGGGCCTCGGCCACGATAGCGGCGGCTTGGGCAATGGCGGCGGCTTGAGTTTCCTCAATGCGCTGCAGGATCTCTCGGGCTTTCTCGAAAAAGGCGAACATATCGAAAATCCTCCACCCCTACTCTAGCAATTCGGATGGGGCTTGCGCCACTTAGACGCCATTGAATTGACAAGCCGCCTTTCATTTATTGAGAATACCCTTGTTGTTTCCCGCCTTTCCACGCGTCAGAAGGACCGGCGGATGGGGGTATCCTATTGATTCCCGCCGGGGTCTTATCTGGGCGAAAACGATTATCACGAAACCAAGTAACAATGACAAGGAGGCGCCATTATGGCGGAACTAGGTTATGGGATCATCGGGTGCGGGAACATCGCGCCCATTCATGCGCAAAGCGTGGCCGAAGTCGAAAACGCGCGGCTTGTGGCGGTGTCGGATGTGCGCGAGGAGACCGCGCAGAAGCTCGCCGATCAATACGGCGGGGAGGTGTATACGGATTACCACGAAATGCTCAAACGGGACGATCTCGACGCCGTGAGCATTTGCGTGCCCAGCGGCATGCGGCTGGAAATCGCCAAGGACTGCGCGGAGGCCGGGAAACATATCCTCGCCGAGAAACCGCTGGAGGTTTCCACGGAACGTATTGATCAACTCATCGCCGCCACCGAGAAGGCGGGCGTCACGCTGGGATGCGTATTTCAACACCGTTTATCCGAAGCGGCTTGCAACATCCGGGACGCGATCAAACAGAACCGCTTCGGCAAGCTGGTGCTCGGGGACGCCTACATCAAGTGGTACCGCAGCCAAGAATACTATGACAGCGGAGAGTGGCGCGGTACGTGGAAGCTCGACGGCGGCGGCTGCCTGATGAACCAGGGGATTCACCAGATTGATCTGCTGTTGTCGTTCTTCGGGCCTGTCAAGACGATCACCGCGCAAACGGCTCTTGTGGCGCACGAACGGCTCGAAGTTGAGGACCTGGCCACGGCGATGCTGACGTTCGAGAGCGGCGCCATGGGCGTGGTCGAGGGCAGCACGGCCATCTGGCCGGGCCACGCCGCGCGGGTGGAAGTGCATGGCGTCCAAGGCAGCGCAATTATCGAGGATGGCGCGTTGAGTTTCTGGCAATTTCAGGAGGAAAAGCCCGAAGACAAGGAGATTCAGGCGCAAATGAACGCGGCCTCCGAAATGGGTTCTGGGGCGGCCGATCCGATTGCCGCCCTGAAACACGAAGGTCATCTTCGCCAGATTCGCGACTTTGTTGAAGCCCTTCAAGAGGGGCGGCCGCCAGCGGTTGACGGGCGTGAAGGACGTCTTGCGGTGGAGGTAATCGAGGCGATTTACCGCGCCGCGCGAACCGGGGCGCCCGTCACCCTGGGATCATAATTTGCGCCGAAAGGGACATATCCCGTACGATCCCATTGGAAGATCAAGCAAAAGAAGCCCCCGGCTGGGGCTTCGGGCGTTCATCCGGTCAACAGGAAGGCCATGGGTGCACGCTTCAACGCAGTACGACTTAAGGAGACACAGCACAATGCAGAAACGTTCGTTGAGAAGCACTCTCACGCTTGCGGCCGTTCTTTTGGGCGCCGCCGCGCTGTTGGGGATGCCCGCCGCCGCGCAGCAGGTGGAAGCGCCGCCCCCGCCGCAACAGCAACCCGAAGCCGCGCCGCCGGAACAGCCTGAAGCCGCTCCGCCGCCGGAAGAAGCGCCTCAGATGCAGATGCCGCAACAGCCGCAACCCCCGGATGTCCCGGATGTGGTGGCTACGGTGAACGGCGAGGAGATTAGCGGCGAGGACTTCCAGGAAGCCTTCATGCAGTTCTCCCAGATGATGATGATGCAAGGCCAGCAGCCTCTGAGTGAGCAAGAGGTCCTGGATCAGCTCATCAATACCCGTATTCTCGAGATCCGGGCGGAAGAAGCTGGGATCGAGGTTCCGGATGAAGACGTCCAGGAGCAACTCGATGAGCTGGCCGAGCAGTTTGGCGGTCAGGAGCAACTCGCGCAACTGTTGCAGCAACAAGGGATCGATCCCGATGAACTCGAGGATATGATTCGTCAGGACCTCCGGAATGCGGCGTTTCGCGACCAAGTCGCGGATGTCGAGGTGACGGATGAAGAAGTGCAGGAGATGTACGAAGAACTTCGCGAGATGGGCGAGTTCGAGGAAGGCGAACGGGCCGAGATCCAGCACATCTTCATCGAGGGCATGACGGAAGAAGACCTGGAAGCCGGTCAGCAAGCCATCACCGACGCCTACCAGCGTCTCGCGGACGGCGAAGAGTTTGATGACGTTGCGATGGATGTCTCCGAGGATCCCACGACCGCCCAGGAAGGCGGCCGCATGGAACTCGAGCGCGGTATGCTTCCGGGTATGCCCGAGTTCGAGGAACAAGCCTTCGAGGCTCCGATCGGCGAAGTGACCGAGCCCTTCATGAGCGAACAAGGCTGGCACATTCTTCGGGTTATTGAGCGGCACGAAGCCGGCACTGTTGAGCTGGAAGAAGTGGAAGACGAGATCCGGGATTTCGTGCGTCAAAACAAGCAAGGCGAAGAACTCCAGCAATGGGTCGAGGCGGAACGCGCCGAGATGGATATCGAAATCCTGATGGATCCCGCCGCGGAACCCGAGGCGCCGGCCGCCCCGGAAGCCCCTGAGCTGGACCCGGACGTAATGCTTGAGTAAAGGAAGCGCGCCATGAGGCGGTAGCATCCGCTGCCACGGCAAAGGTAAAGCTAGCCGATGCCTCGCGCTTGATTCGTGCTGTGGAGGAATAGTGGTAGGGCCTGTCCCCGCCCGGAGGAATGTTGAACGCTTCCCCCGGTGGCGGGGGCAGGCTTTTTGCCAGCTAACGGTTACCTGCGGAAGGAAGGACCAACGCCATGGAAATCAATATATCGGACACCAAGCAAGAGATGGGCAAGGCCGCCGCCCAGTGCGCCGCCTCGGCCTTGCGTCAGAGCCTGTCGGAACGCGGAGAAGCCAACCTTATCGTGGCGACAGGCGCCAGCCAGTTCGAAATGCTGGAGCATCTTGTGAAGGAACCCGATGTGGACTGGAGCAATGTGCATGTATTCCATCTCGACGAATACATCGGGCTGGATGATTCCCATCCCGCCAGCTTTTGCCGGTACTTGCGGGAGCGCTTCGAACAGAAACTGCCCCAGCCTCCGGCCAGCTTCCATTACCTCGACGGGATGGCCCCGGACCCGAAAGCGGAGTGCCGCCGGGTGGGGGAGATCATTGCGAAGCGCCCCATCGACGTGGCGTGCATCGGTATCGGCGAAAACGGGCACCTCGCCTTCAATGACCCGCCCGCGGACTTCGAGGCGGAGGATCCCTATATCGTGGTGGACCTCGACGAGGCCTGCCGCGGACAGCAACTCGGGGAAGGATGGTTCGATTCTCTCGAAGACGTGCCCAAACAGGCGATGTCCATGAGCGTCAAACAGATCATGAAAAGCAACATGCTCGTGGTCACGTGTCCCGACGCACGCAAGGCGGAGGCCGTGAAGAACGCGGTCAAGGGCGGGGTCACCAACATGTGCCCGGCATCGAAACTGCAAGAGCACCCGAATTGCGCGCTGTTTCTTGATAAGCCCGCCGCGAGCCTCTTGTAAACGGAGGGGACGTTAACGGCCTCCGTCCGGCCGCGGCGGGCTTGAACGCACTGCTCATCAATCAATGCGCGCGGGCGTATGAGCCGCGCGTTTCAATTATTCTGCATCAAAAGCGGCCCGCCAGTTCGCGATTCCCGCCGCGGCATGAGGCATGGGATCCTCGGGATGGGGTTCATACTCCAGCGTCACGGGACCGTCAAAGCCGGCGGCCTCCAGGGCTGCGATGGTCCTTTGCAGATCCATGTCCCCTTCGCCCACGACGGTTTCCTCGCCGTCCAGCTCGGCGTCCTTGAGATGAAGCGACTTGACCCGCTCGCCCAGGATCTCGATGGCCTCGTGGGGGATTTCGCCTACTTGCAACACCAACCCGAGATCCACGCACGCCCCTATGCGGGGATGGCGCCCTTCGACCGCCTCGACGAGGTCGCTTACGGTTTCGTAACGCGAGCCCGGTCCACTGTTGTGGATGGCGATATCGATGCCGTATTCCTCGCATAACTCGCCCAGAAGTTCAAAGCTGCCGGGTTCAGGGTAGGCGGTGATGACGTCCACGCCCATATCCTGGGCGAACTCGAACACCGGCCGGACCGTTTCCTCGTCGCTTCCCAACTCAATCGCGTGTTCGCCAAGCCCGACGACTCCGTAGGCGATCAAGCGGACGCCTTCGTCGTATAACTTCGCCTTGAGCGCCATCCGGTCCTCCTCGCTTATCTCGTGGCTGAATGGGACCGGGTTGTCTTCGCTCAGGGGTTGACTCGGATAGGCCTCAATGTATTTCAGCCCCAACTCCGCCGTCTTTTCGATGGCCTCGAACAGCGTGCCGTCCCGGAACGTGTAGGCCTGAACCCCAAGGGGCCAACGATCTTCCTGCGCCCCGGCTTCCGGCATCATCAAGCCGCCCGCCGCAACGGCCACCATAACCAACCAATGTGTTGTTTTCATCACGAATCCTCCCTTACTGTCTTTGTTGAACGTGGGCTCTGTCTCTTGACGGCCCGGCGCGTAAACGCCAGGCTCTGCAAAGTTCTGGAGGACAGAGTATGTCTGCCGATGGTATCGCGAGGGAGTATATCGGTTTTGGCGCTGCATTTGAAAGGCGGCAGTCCGCTACCGATCAGCGCTGGCCAGCACGAGACGCGCGGCTGCTTCGAGATCGGGGGCCGCGGGGCGCCATGCGGGGTCGCGGGCGTCGCTGAGTAAGATGTTCATGCCGCATCCCGCCGCTTGACCGGCCTGTACATCACGCATTTTGTCGCCAATCGTGACGGAATGCGGGAGCGAAACGCCATGCTCCGCCGCTGCTTGGAGGGTGAGGCCGGGCTGGGGCTTCCGGCAGGCGCAGTCTGCATCCGGCCCATGAGGGCAGGCGTACACGCCATCAAGGCGGACATCCTCCGCTTCGAGCAAGGCGCTCATGCGTTCGTTACACGCGTGCATGTCGTCAAGCGAGTAGTAGCCCCGCGCTACGCCGGACTGATTGGTCACCACCAGAAGCTTGTATCCCGCGGACTGCAACAACCGGAGCCCCTCGGCGGCGCGGGGCAACAACACCACGCCCGCCGGATCGCCGAGGTAATCCTTGTCGGCGATGACGGTTCCGTCCCGGTCGAGAAAGGCGGCGCAGATCATGGCTCGGGCGTCTCGAAGGAGGCCAGCAGTTCGTGCGGATAGATGGGGGCCGTGCCCACCTTGCCCACCACCACGCCCGCCGCGTGATTCGCGAGGATGGCCGCTTCCTCGATGTTTGCGCCGCACGCCGCCGCCAAGACGCACACGGCGATCACTGTGTCACCCGCGCCGGAGACATCGAATACCTCGCGCGCTTGCGTGGGAAAATGCACGGGCGCTTCTCCGGCGCGGAACAGCGCCATGCCCGCCGGTCCAAGCGTGACCAAGAGATTCTGCACCTTCCACGCGCGTTCGAGCGCTTCCACGGTCTTCTGAAGGGGAACGTCCTCGGTGATGGGAAGCCTCGCGTCGGTGAAGTGCCGTCCCGCGAGGGCGAA
>PUOI01000227.1 GCA_003552765.1 Candidatus Hydrogenedentota bacterium
CTGTTGGTGGTGTCCTCGCTCTATTCCCACGCGTGGATCAAGACCCTGCGCCGCCGGATGCCGTCGTGAAACCATGAACACGGTCTAAGGTTCCACGAAACCCAATAGCTGCGAAAAGAGCGCGGCAACGGGGTTGACATCGCGCGCCGGAGACATGCTAAACTACTTGTCATCTAAGGTGCGGGACCAGGCGGCATGCTGCAAAGCCCGACATGCCGTTCTGGGGACGGGCCCCTTTCGCCATTGAACAGACGTCTGGTAGAAGGGGCGTATTGGGGTTTGATGAGGGAGCTGGGGAGCGCCCGCTACAAACCCATGAATAGGGTTTGCCTAGAATCAGTCCATATCAATAGATGAGATGAAAAGTGTGGACCGAAGGCTGCCCTACCCTTCAGGTTTTACAGGAACGAATTGCGGAGAGACAAATGGGAGGTTCTCTCAAAGGGGAGGTTGGGTTAAGGTATGCAATCCACGAAGCAAACAGAACTGTGTTGCGCGGAACAGCGGGCGATGGAACGCCACTGGAAGCGCCTCTGCGAAAAGTGGGGCGAAGACGTTTCGTATGAGGAGGCGATGGATGATTGGCTGGAGCATCACGCCACGGCGTGGCGGGAAGAGCACCAGCGCCGCGTGATGGAACGCCAACAGGAAGAAATGAAGAAGCACCGGTGGATCGAGTCGGAGAAGGCGAAACGCGACTTGGGCTCGACAGCCTACATCGACTGGATTAAGAAGTACGCCGCTCAATGGCGGGCTTGGTATGAGCGCGAAGTAGAGGGGCTAGAGGTAGAGTAATCCGCTCCTGGCCCCGCAAAGTTGCGAAGAACGCGTGAATAAGTTTTGAACACCCTTCGCGATCGCTATAAAGGGATCGCGAAGGGTGTTGCCTATTGTGTGAACCAACCCTACCGTTATGCCCTCCAGCGCGCCTTCTATGAACGCCCTTGCTTGAGCAACGTCAACAGCATCACCAGCGGCGTGTCCGCGCGGACGCTGTGAGGCAGGTGCGCGGCCATGTGGACCCAGGTCCCCGCCTGCAAGGGTTTCTCGTCCTCGCCAAGGACGGCGGTTCCCTCCCCCTCGAGAACGTGAACCACCGCCGGCATGGAAGCGGTATGTTCGGACAATTCCTGCCCCGGCCCAAAAGCAAATAGCACCACCTTGATGTTTTCGTCTTGGTACAGATTCCGGCTAAGGATGCCATCGCCCGGGGCTTCCGCGCCGTGGGTCAGTTGCTCGATGAAGGTGTAGGGAAGGGACTCGTTGCTCATTAGCGGGCTCCTTATCTCTACTGTTTCGTGGCCACAAGGCTCACGGCGTACGTATGGTTCTCATGCGTGCGGAACACCCGCCGCATGCCGCGCACCCGCCGCCGGGCGACGGGCGAACGCAACACGTTGAACGCGAAGGACAATCCGCCGATCAGCCCCTCGTCGCGCAGCAGCCGGCGCGGCTCAAGCAAATGCATCGAAGCGGTCCGGGTCCATTGTACATGGAATCCCTCGCTTTCCAATAAGGCGCGCCACTCCGCGAGCGTAAGGGGCCGCACGCCCACATGCACCTCCCGCGAGAGATCGGCCAATACCTGCGCCTTTACCTCTTCATCCAGGTCATCCGGCGCGAGACAGAGTTCGTGGATGCCGTAGCGGCCTCCCTGCTCCAGCACGCGCGCCGCTTCCCGAACAATGGCAGCCTTGTGGGCGCTCGTCTGCATGGTCAGCATGGCCTCGCCGTAAACCACCGTGGCGGATTCGTCTGGAAGGCCCGTGTCTTCCGCCGTCCCTTGGCGGCAGGAACCCCCGTGACGCTCCACGAAGCTTCGCACCGAGGCGGCGGCGTCCTGATCACGTTCCACCGCAGTATAGCTCTCCGGTCCGCACGCAAGGGTCAAGGCGGCCGTCGCGCCCAACCCCGGCGCCAGCTCCACGACGCGGTCCGTGGATCCGATGGCCAAGGCGTCCAGCATGGCGCGCGTTAGTTCCATACCGCCCGGCCGAAGCACGCGTTTGCCCATCTGGGCCAAGACCCAGTGGCCGGGCATGCGCTCCATGGCCAGGTGGTCCTTGGTGAAGGGTTGGGCGGTTTCCTTGTGGTCTTCCATAAGGACAAATCCTTTTCCGGTTATTGGCTCCAGTAAATGGAAAAGCGCAGTGACGCTCTTCTTCATTTTGGGCCTAAACACCGGAAACGGAAGTTCTATTCCCTAAGCATTGGCTCTCCAACGTAAACACATGCAAAGCGCAACAAACCACAAGCAGCGCGCGAGGCAGGTTTACCGCCAGACGGTCTGCTTGGCGCGGCTTGTCAGCCAATCGCATTGAAGGGCGAGACGCTCCAGCCATTCGGGGGCTGTGTGGCCGCCGACGGATCCGCCGAATTGCTGGAACTGAAAACCGAGCGTGGCCACGTGTTTCATGCCGGCGGCGTAGTAGAGAACCGTCTCCTCCCTAAACGCCAATGTGCGGTGTTGCTGGTACGCTCGCAGGAAGGTGTCCGTCCGCCAGGCGAGGCGTTCTGGCTCGGTGCAGGTGCGGATACATAGATTGGAGAGGGCGTAGGCGATATCCTCGAGAAAACAGCCTTCTCCCGCGAACTCGAGGTCCACGATCGCGGCCAGGCCGCCGTTGGAGTAGATCAGATTGCCGCCGTGCCAGTCGCCATGGATGAGTCCAACTTCAAGCTCGTTGCGGACCTCCCAGCGCAGGGCATGCTCGGCATCCCGCAAGAACAGGACGATGCGATTGCACTGCTCGGCGCAGGCCTCCGGATCACCTTCGGCGCGGGCCATCTCGTAGAACGCCGCGAAAGCCTTGGCGGGCGTGTCGCAAAGGCGCCACTGGGTGGGGTCGCGCTCGGGACACGGAAAATCGCGGCACACCTCGTGAAAACGCCCCAAGGCATGACCGGCTTGGCTAAGGGCGCTCTTGTTGACGGGCATGGGCTCGCCTCCCACAAACTCTTGCAGCTCGATGGCCCATGTGTCTCCCTCGGCAATGCGCCGGCCATCCCGTGCCGCCACGATCCGGGCCACGGGCAGTCCAGCGCTTTCCAAGTGACCCGACAACCGGTGCTGGAAACGCAGCGCATCAAGCACGGCTGGGTCGCGCTGATAGGTCTTAACCAGAAAACGCCCGGCGGTAGCTTCGAGCGCCAGCTTGCGGTGCCTGCGCTGATGGACGTGCGCCAAGGGCCGGGGAACCCCAACCTCCCCGATGGCGTAGCGTTCCGCGATGAATTGCTGCAACTCTTTCAGCCCGTTTGATGCCTGCATTACGCCCCCGCCGTTACGTTGAAGACCGCTTGGAAATCCCCGCCGAACCAATTCTGTCACGCCATTCTACACTACCGCCGCTTATTCGCACAGAAGCGCCCTGTCCAGGCGCGCGCACAATGCTAATACGGCCGCCACAATCCGCGGGACATTCATATTAGGTTTGTGATTTTCAATGCAACCTTTTTTCTCTTTCATGGATCATATTCGATGTATCTTACATAGGTTTGCGCTAATCACGCAAGAACCGGATGAATCTGGATTCAACTATTATAGGACAGTATTCTACCATCACTATGCTCAACAGCAGGGCGTATGCGCACTGAACGCAGTAAATCGAAAAAGTGTATTGACGGCAGACTATGGGCCATGATAGTATAAGAATCGGTGCGAAACATAGATGGAATAGTGAAGACGCGTCTATGATTGGTTTCGGTGATTTGAAGGAGAAATGGGGTGCAACAACAGCCTGGCGCTCGCCCGGCAAGGAGGTGTAACCATGTGTGCCAAGCACAAACTTCGCGGCTTTACCCTGATCGAACTCCTTGTGGTCATCAGCATCATCGCGATTCTGGCGGCCATCCTGTTACCCGCGCTGGCCCGAGCCCGCGAGGCGGCCAACCGCATCTCGTGCGCCAATAACATGAGACAGATGGGCATGGCGCTCCTCATGTTCGCCAATGAACATAACGGGAGGATGCCGCGGGGAATGCCGAACAATTACTGGGGCCAACCCGATGTCGGGTGGGCCGAAGACCGCATCACCCGGCCGGGCGACTACCCCCGGCGTTTGATGCGGAACAACTACATGTTTGACGGCCGCGAGCTGTATCCCGACTACCTGGACGATATCCGCGTGGCGGTATGCCCTTCGGGACGCACGGGCCGGGAGGCCGAAGGGGACCTGTGGTTCCATGACGTGACATGGGAGCGGAACAACGTCGACGAGCGGCTGGCAAGCCGGATGGAACGCCTGAGTTCCGACCACGCCGCAAGGCAACAGTTCGAGACGCTCCTAGGGCAAGGGGCGCGGTTTGACCCCGACTGCTTCACCAACCAGATGTACTTCTACCTTCCGTACGCCGTGTACACGGAGGAGCAAGCCCTCTTCCTCTTCATTGAGCTGGCCCGGCGCATGCACATCGGCGAGGTCGGTTTCATGGGCGATGAGTTGGTGGTGCCCGAGTTCGCCTGGCCCCGCGGCGCGATAACCTACACGCATGGACCGGGGGGAGGGAACACCTTCTTCCGGACGGCGATAAACGTGGGACGCTTCTTCATTGAAGACATCAACGATCCGGCGGCCACGGCCGTGGCCGATTCCCAGATTCCCGTCTTGTTTGACTCGCCCGTGGACCACGGTGTCTACAAGATGAATCACTTCCCCCTGGGCGGAAATGTATTGTACTTGGACGGACACGTAGAGTTTGTTCGCTACCGGCAGACTCGGGATGTGGACGACGTCTTCGATCCGTTCGCCGCCTTCTTTTCCGGCGAGCAGCTTCCGTACACGACGGATCTCATTGAGCTGCTTCGCCTGAACGCCTGGGATGGCACGGCGCTGCGGGGCGTGCCGCCTTGGTGCGCCAACAGAGCCCCGGGGACGCCTTTCGAGCCGCGCTACTGGTACTACCCGGATGATCGGCGCTATCGCGACATTATGGGTTACGTTCCCGTAGCCGAGCCCCCGCCGCGCAGGCCCACCGCCACTGCCGACGATGATGCGTAGGAGAACGAACACGAAAGGGGAAATTCCTTATGGAGTGCATGGAATGTGGAATACGCAGCGCCGTAGGGTCGTGTAAGACATGCGGAAAGCTACTGTGTGAGGAGTGCGGGAGCGAGTGCCAGGAATGCGGTCATGCCGTATGCTCCGAGCATGTCAACGTCACTCCGGGTAAACGGAAGCTGTGCGGCGCCTGTTTCGAGAAACGCAAGGAGCGCCGGGAAGGCCGCAAGCCAAGTCACGCCAAGGCGGGCGGTGGCGTCGTTGAGGAACTCGAGGGAGAGGAACTTGAAGAAGGCGAAACTCTGGAAGAACGGACCCTCACCGCAAGCGCCCGCCGCGCCCCGAATCCGTCCGCCATTAGCTTAGCCGTGGCCGGCTTGGGATTGGCCTTGATGCTGCTGGTGCTCCTGTTCCCCGATTTGCGGCGCGTCGCCCTTGGGCCCGACGCCTACTTGCCGACCCCGCTGATCCTGCTCCTTATCCCCTTGGTGGGAGGAGCATGGGGGATCCTCGGGATGCAGCAGCAAGGCGATGGCCGGACCCCTTACCGCACGATCTGGAGACGCTCCATGGCCGGGGTGGGAATCGCCGTAGTGGCTTGTGTGCTCGGTGTGGTCGCCTGGCAAACCGATCCCGCCCGCATCGCCGAACAGCAGGCCCGCCAAAGCCAGCAACGGGAGATGACGCCCGAAGAGCTGGAACAGTGGCGGCAAGAACGCCTCGAACGATTTTTGCCCACCGCAGACGACTAAGGATAGCAACGCCGGGGAAACGGACGAACCATCCGTTTCCCCGGCCCTTTCCTTTTCCGCCTTGACGCCAGGGAGACTTCGCGCGCTGGCGGCTGAGAAGTGCGAACCCGCCGGGAATACCCGCCTCAAACATTTCCTTCGCTCAACACACACCCGCCTTGAGAAGGCTCTGCTATCCCCGTGGGATGGATTGGTTGCGGCTTTTTTCGGGCCAGTAGGGCGTCCAGCCTGAACGTGTTGACCGCCAAAGTGAACGCGTGAAGAGGTGGCATGGCCTTCCAGGCCATGAGTCACGGGCTGGAAGGCCGTGCTTCGTCTTGGAGTTCACAACCAATGCTGGATCCTGGTCTCTATGCGTGAGTGGACATCTAAAACGACCCCAGCGGGGTCACAGATGGTAGCCGGGGGTATCCATAAATTAGGCCCGGAGTTCCAAGCGGTTTTTCGCCGTAAACTCTTGTATATCAAGGACTTAATGCGTGGTGATGTTCCCATGTAACTGCGTATTTCAAGCTTGACCCGCATGGCGCCTCATGCTACGGCAGTCACAGCTTAACCGAAAGCGTATGAGGCGCTGAAAGCGCTTAAGGAAGTAGCCTGGGGCAAGCGAAGCGCAGCCCCAGGGTGGAGGTCCCCCCGCATGTCCGTCCTGAAGGGACGGAACAAAGGGACGGTGGCCGCTTCGGTCCCTTCAGGACCGATTCGTCGGGAGCCTCTTACGTGGGGCTGCGCTTCGCTTGCCCCACGCTACTTGCTATCGCGCCTCCGGCGCGTCTTTCGCCCACCACTCGACATCAAGCGCTTTTTACCTGAGCTGTTCCCATGATCCATGCATTTCCTAGACGCCCCAAGTCCATGTGTGATAACAACCTAAACCCAATCTTCAGGCCGGAACTACGGGCTCGAGATGCTGGGCCGGACTAATGCCGCACGGCTCCCGGTCTTCCCTTGGGAGGGTGCGGGCGAAGTGCTACAATAATCACAGGAGTCCGTCTGATCCGCCTTCCGCGGGACTTGGCGAACTCCGGCGGACTTTTGGTGTCTAATGCAGGGAAGACATAGGAACTAAGACTGTTGACACGTGGAGAGCAGGGCGGTCCGGCTGCGGTGGCTTTGACTCCGGGGGCGCGGGAAACCCCGGACAAGGAGTTGGCCGACGCGTGCCGGCGTGGAGACCAAGGCGCGTTCGACACGCTGGTCCGCCGGTATAAGGACCGCCTTTACAACCTGGCGTACCGTTGCCTCGGAGACCACGAGGAGGCGCTGGACGTGTGCCAAGAGGTGTTTATACGCGCATACCGGGGTCTTGATGGGTTTCAAGGGACCTCGCAGCTTTACACATGGCTTCACGCAATCGCGGTGAACCTTGCCCGGAACCGGTTGCGCGACCAGACCCGCAAGGGCCGGAATCAAGGGGTTTCGCTGGATGGCCTGACGGCGGCGGGCGGCGAAGGGACGCTTCCCGCGGCGGGGCCGGGTCCCCGCTCGGAAGCGCAGAGTCATGAGCTGGAGGAGATTCTGCAACAGTGTCTCGGCGAGTTGCCCGAGGCCTGCCGCCTTGTATTCGTGTTGCGGACGGTGGAAGGGCTCTCGTATGACGAGATCGCCAAGACCTTGGAGTGCCCGAAGGGAACGGTTAAATCGCGCTTGAATCAAGCCCGCACCATGTTGCGGGAGCGCCTTAGCGCGTTGGGTGTATTGTGATGGCTTACTCGAATTGCGACGAAGTGCGGCTGGAATTCTCGGCGTGGCTCGATGACGAACTAAGCGCCGCCGAGCGCCGCGCCATCGAGGCCCATCTCGCGGAGTGCCCGGCGTGTCAGGAACTCTTTCGCCAGTTCCAGCAAGTAGACGAAATGTATCAGGACCTCGCCAAGAGCGAGGCGCCGGCCGAGTTGGAAGCCGGGATACGTAAGGCGCTGACCACTGAACCGGCGCATGTGACGGCGTTCCCCCGCTCGCGTCACGCGCGTCAACGGGTATGGCCTTTGTTGGCCGCCGCGGCTGTGTTTGCCATTCTGGCGGGAGGCGTCCTAATGATGGCCACGGAGGATTTCGGGCCGGAAGCGTTCCAGATCGCGCGATTCGACGAGCGCGCGGAAGAAGAGGAGACCGCTTCTCCACCCGAGCCAGAGATGGACATGATGATGGAAATGGCGCCGGATGCCCTGGAGGCCGAACCCATGGATCCGCCCAGGGAAGAGGCGTTGGACGATCCGCATCACGAGCTATTCGACGGAATCGAGCATGACGGCAATGATCTGCGGCAACACGCGCCTCGCGCACTCAGAAGAGAAGCGCCGGAAGACGCTCCAGACGTTTTCGAACAAGACGAGCTAGTCCAACGCGGGCGGCCAAGAGCCGAAGAACCGGCGCCCGAGGAACCGCGGCCGTACGCCGATAGAGCGCCGGAGGCAGCCGAGCAGCCTGAACCCGAAGCTGAACCGGTCCCGCCTCCACCCGCGCCCGAGGAACCCATGCCGAGACGGCTAGAGGAATCCCCGGAAGTGGAAACGCGGGAAGCCGCTGGGCGGCGTTTTGCGAAAGATGACGGCGTCTGGGTCGAGGAAAGCTACGAAGGAGAGCCCGTCTCTGCCCTCACGCCCGATTCTCCAGTTTGGGAGGGTCTCGTTGAAGACGGTCCCGAACTGGCCGAACTCGCCGAATGGCGGGAGCCCGTGGTGTTCAAGGCCGAAGGACAGTGGCGCCGTCTGATACCCTTGAGGGAGTAGACCCTGCAAGCGCAGACGCGATGATGAGCGCGGCGCCCTAATCGCCGTCCACCGAACAACATCCCCCACACTCCCCCCAATCCGGCGGTTGTGCAGCGGATTTTGGTTTGACGGATTGCGCCGGACTCTGCTACAGTACGCATGGATTTGCACGGTTTTCCCTGCAGTGTTCGAAGTGGCTGAGTAAACGTTGATCCTTAACAGTTTGAACCGGGAGTCCGATATTCGTGTGGTCCACAACAGGCCGTCGTAAGGCGGAAGTTGGGAGGCTACCGTGAGGACACCCACTTAGTGGGCAAGGTTCAAGCGTTTCTCGGCCAACGGCACAATGCGGGGATCTTTTGAGGCGGGGTTCGAACTGGTTTCGAGTCCCGCTTCGATACTTTTGACCCGGAAGCTCCTGGCATGGACCCTCCGCCCCGCACGCGGCGTGGCGCGGAATGGGAGAACGAGGCATGGGCCTGCCCGCATTACGCTACGTTGACGCGGTTCCCTTCCAGCATGGGAATGACACCCTCATCTGCCTGAGCGATCCTCAGGGCTACGTCGAGGAACAGCTCCTGCTTTCCCCCGCGGCGTACTTCATCGCAAGCCTCCTCGACGGCGAAAACGATGAGGCCGCCATTAGGGCTGTTTTCCGGGAACAGTTTGGCGCCGATGTCGTGAACGACGAGGCCATCCAGACGGTGGTTTCCCAGCTGGACCAGAATGGCTTCCTCGCAACGGATCGTTTCTTTGAGGTGCGGGACAAGGTGGACCGCGC
>PUOI01000377.1 GCA_003552765.1 Candidatus Hydrogenedentota bacterium
GATTTCTCGCAATTGTGTTGGGGAAACCGCGTCGATGTAGACTTCTCCCAGTTCGTCCGGATCGGGAGTCTCAACCCCCTGAAGCACACCCGTCTGTTGCTGGTAGTAGGGGTGCGTGCGGATCCAGTTGAATCCGCTGCGATCCGGCGGCTCCTGGAACATGGTCACGAAGCCCAGCGCCCGGGAACCCCACGGGAATTCGCGGAATTTGTTCCGCTCATCCACGGGACCTCTCGGAGGCGGCGGGAAGATGTGCGAATCCGGTTCGGTAGGCGTTGCCTGCCCCCACGACACAATGCCGCCGGAGAATTGGACGTTCTCGTCCATCTCCTCGGAGGTGCGAATCACCACGAAGATGTCCGGTCCGGAGAATTTTCCGGTGTTGGTGTTCGGAGCCCACTGGCGGCGGCGCGGCTGATTCTCGATGCCGTGCTCGTGGCCAGCCAGCGGGATGCCCGAGGTGCCTGGAGTCGACAACACCATCTTGATCATATTGTCGGGCTGGCCGGCCAAGCCCGACCGGAACGGCTTGAAGTCCAGGTCCAACGGAATATCGATCTCGGGATCAAACACGCCGGGCCGGTGGTTGGGATGCCAGATGTTGTCCCGGTACAGCGCGATACCGCTTTCCTCGGGGTCGGCCAGCAACGGTTTCAAATCCCGAGCCAAACTGAACCCGGTATCGCCGCCTTCGTCGTAGAGTTCGACGATGACCTGTTCAAGGAAGCTCGGGTCCTTGGCGATGATGTACTCGCCGCTGCGCGGGGTCCCGCTGAGCAGATCCAGTGTATCCGACGTGTTTGCGGTGATCTCGTAGGATTCAAACCGGTGGTCCACCAGGTAACAGCCAATCAAATCGCCTGGCGTCCAATCGGCGCCTTCGACGGTGAACGTCTCTTCGCCGCCCACGCCGTCTTCACCTTCTTCAAGGGTCAACTCGGGGCGGTTGGTGTGCATGTCGATTCCAAGGATGGCCACGGCGCCGCTATCCGGCTCAATGGTGCGGCTGGAACCGGTCAGGCTCGACACCCGCACGGGCATGTCCACTTGGAGCATCTCGTGTTCGTAGAACCCTTGGATGCCGCTCTCCTCCGGGAACTGTTTGCGGTACGCGCCGGGCGCCACGTTCATGCGCGGCGTGAACTTGATGCCGGCTTCCTGCGTATCCTCGGGCCGGCCCGGCAACGAAGCGGGGACAAAGGTCTTGAACTCTTGCAGCCGCTTGGCCCGGCGCGACGTCTGGACCACCAGGAACAGGTCGTCCCCGATGCTGCCGCCCGGCTCAAGCTGCTTCGTTCCGGCGGATTGCGCTTCCAGGCGCATCGTGACGGCTTCCAAATCGACTTGCGTTACAGGGCTGATGGAATCCTCAAACCCCTCCAGCGTCGTGGCGAACGCCGCGTCCGCTTCGCCGTCGTCATCGCCTTCGCCGATGGTTCCCAGCCCGCCGCCGGTACCCCGGTCATGGGTGGGCAACGGCCACGGATCTTGCAGACGAAGGGTGAGCACCCATGCGTAATCGTCTTCGTCGACCACGCCATCGCCGTTCAAGTCGTCGGCTTGACCATCGCCCGTCAGGTCCACGGGTTCCGGCTCATCACGCCATCTCAGGCCGGACAGCGGCACGGGGGTATCCCCGCCGAACTCGGCAAAGAACATGCCGGTGCCGTCCTCGTCTTGGAACAGGCGCACGCCCGAGTCATCGGAAATGCCGTCGGAATCCAGCCTCCGCAGGTCGTCGGGATGGAAGTCCTCGCCCCAGAATGCTACATTGATCTCTTCCAGGGCCATGGGCTGCACGCGGTTGGTCACGGGATCGTCCGCGCCGGCGAAACTGAAGCCCAGCATCGCCAAGTCGCCGCTTCCCGCCGGGACCCGCTGACGCAGCAGGCGGGCTTCACGCTCTGATTCCGGCCAATCCGTCTCACGAGGGTACTCGCCCGTTTCCAGGTCACCCGGCTCATCTTGGAACGGCAACCATGTGCCGTAGGTTGGGCGCGCCGGCTGCTCGGGCATATGTGGCGGCGCGTAGTACGGCGACCGCGGCCCGCGGCTGCCGGTATCAAACCGTTCGTCAAAGAACGGGACGGTCTCGTAAGCGTGCTGGAAAACACGGAACACGTCGGTTGTCTCGACGGGAACCGGCTCATAGCCCGGCAGAACCGGGAACCGGGCGAAGGTGAAACTCTCGGATTGCCGCACACCCACACCGTGATCATCATAGAACCGTCCCCTTAACAAGCCAAAGGGATCCATCCAATCGTTGAACGGCGGCATCTCTACTCCCGTCCCCAAACCAGCAGGCCCCGTGAAGTAGTTGAGATCGGTAACTTTGCCGTAGCGGTTGTTGGTGCTGAAGGTCATCACCAGGTCGCTGACTTGGAACATCGCCCGTATGGGCTTGGCGTTGTGCTGGTTGAGCGTGCGTTCTGGCCACCAGGGTTCGCCTTCGTTCGGGAAGTCCCAGCGATCGTCGTCTTGCCAGGGATCATCAACGCGGAATTCACCAGGCACGGGATCGCCGTGATACGGAATCTGGCTGTCCACGTAGATGCCGCCCTCATAGCTGCCGCTGGCTTCATTAAAACGCCGCGGCTCAATGAAAGCCCGGAAGTCGGCGCCCGGCTGCAACCCATGTCCGTCGCCGGGGCGCAGCGATGCGTCCTGGTAGCCACTATCCGGCCGCAAGGTTACGAAGTAGTCGAACTGAACCGACGAGGGATAATCGTCATCAACCACGTTCGGGATGGGATCGATCATGCCCGTGGGGGCGCTGTCCAAATCGTCGCGGCGGATGCCGCCCCGAAACAGAAGTCTTACTTTCCACCAGGGATCGCCACCGCCAGGCGGATGCGGGATGTACTCCCACTCCGGCTTATACGGGTCGGCCACATCGCCGATCCCCTCGTCAAGATGCGGCATTAAGGGAAAGTCATTCAAGAACACCCCGTCGTCCGGCGTCTGGTCCGGCGGCTCAAACAATGCCGTGCCCGTGGTGTCGTGAAATACATTGGCCCCGTTAAAGACGAAATCATTCCCGCGCGCCTGTTCGTCCATTTCAGCAAGAGCGCTGCTCGTAAACGGATTGAGCGCCGTGCGGGGATTAAAACCGCCGTTGCCGGGCGGGCCATAGGGGTCGGCGCCGATGTCGGTGAGAATCAGGTTGACCTCGACCAGGTCGGCTTGCCCCTGCTCCCATTCGGCGTCGATTCCCAAGCTACTTCGCTCCGAAACGCCTAATTGCGGCGGATTGGCGGAGTGTATATTCAACCCAATAACGGGCAGCCACTGCTCAAGGGGAACCACAAGACGCTGGTCCAGCCATTCGCCGGTTACGAAGTCGATCACCTGTCCCGGCACATCCCAGCGAAAGCGGGTCTGTCCCGTCAGCGGTGTGTACTCCCGGCGCGAATACGACCAGCGGTTGTAATCGGAGATGTCGTATTCGGTGGCTTCATGCCGGCCAAGACCCGTCATGTCATAGGCCCCAAAACTGGAACTCCACGCCACTTCCTCATCAATGAACGGTTCCGCGAGGATGTCGCCGGGCGTTTCTATGCCATCGGGATAGCCGTCAATAAGGTTGCCGTCCTCGTCAATCCAAATCACGCCACCAGGCGTACGCATCACACCGTGGTTAAAGTTGTAGGCCATGGTTGTTGCGTTACGCCACACCGAGGACGTGCGGACCGCGACAATATACGTATTGCCGGGATCGCCAGAGGCCGACGGCCACGAAGGTTCCGGCGTGGGCTCGCTGAAGTACTGCGACCAATCCCACTCCTCCTCAAACAAGTCGAAGAAATCGAATTCATACAGAAGAAATCCGGGGGTATCCACCACCAATTCGCCCCAAGGCTCACCCTGGGCGTCCCACGTGAACAATAAGCTGGACGTTTCATTCAGCTCTTGAACCGCCGTCCCATTCTCTGGCGGGGTGATAAACAACCCCCACTCCAGGATGTCATCGGACCGGGGCACGTTGAAACTGTCCCACGGCCGATCGGCGGGGTCCACCTTGTCCCCCACCACCGCGTACTGGAATCCCGCGAGTTGCCGGGGGGCGGGTTCATCCGGATTAAAGGACATCGTGAATCCGAACATCCCCTGCCAGTCGTGCAAAGGCATCAGGGCATGCTCATCGTCGATGAGATTGAAGGGCTCTATCGTGGCCGCGTTGATATCATTATCTTCCGGCACCACCTGGGTGCCACCCACCTGGGCTTGCGCCACCCCCGAAAGGCCAAGGATTCCCCCGGCGGCAAACAGAGCTAAAGCGAGACACAGGGTGCGAAACGGAGCAAAACCATTCTTGAACACGGCGGACCACCTCCAACCGAACGCCAAAAAAGCCCCCGAGCGCGACGAGGCGCCGAGAGCCGGAACCACACAATAGGAATGGACGCCCTCCACAAGAGGGCCGCCAGCCTTCAAGGGCCGGCCTGCGACGGGCTGATCAGCTGTTTTCATTCGTATCCCCACGTTGTCTGGAAATCTCCCCAATTCCCTTCCCAGGCCATGGCACCCATGCGATAGTTGGCGCGCACGCGCGCTGCCCCTTCGCCTAGGATGCGAGTGACGTTATAGCATAGCGTTATCCATGTGTCAATCACAACGCCAGCGGCGCCCGCTAGACATCCCCCCGCTTCCCCTTTGAAAAGGAGAACCAAGTAGTGTCACCCATGACGCCGGCGGCGCTCGCTTAGGGACATCCCCGTCTCTCCCTCTTCAACAGGGAGAGCATTCTTACGTAATTGAGCGGCGGGATCGCCGCTACAATCCTAACCCCTTTTTCCGAGGCGCTACGGCTCGCCTCTCGCGAGAGATGTGCGCCGATACCCATCCCAGCCTTCTGGCAGCATGGGCCGCGCACCGTCCATCCATCAAGGCCGCGAGCCGTATCCCGCCTTTGCGTGCGTTAATCGAATAGTACCATGCTACCCCCCGGCTTTACAATCGATTGATTGCTTTCCGGGCAAGGGGCGCCACGCGCCAAAACACCTGACCGGCGCCTTCATGGAGAGCCCCAAGCTTCGCCGCGCGCTCCATTGAACCGGAGAAACACCGCAGATGGGGTTCAGCAAAAGCGCCATACCGCAAATGAGGCGTCAACCTCAAACTACGCAAATCGCCAAGCACTTCACACACACGGAGTTACAAATCACGGCGAAGTTGGCACGACCGTTGCTACTATTTAGGCATGAACGGCATGGCGGCAACGAAACAACGGTTCGAGACCAAGACCTCAACCGGCAACAAGATTTCGAAACCAAAAGCCACGGCGCGTTCATTGACAAAGCCGCACCTGGCGCCACGGGCGCCGGAGAGGCCGACAGTTGAATCGATAGCGGATAGCGCGGACGTTAACGCAATAGTCTTTATTTCTGCGTTTCATGGCTTTCCCAAGCCGCCGGAGACCCCCGCACCCGCAACACACCCCGAAAGCCCTGACCCCCCTCCTCCCCACTCTCAGGGCTGCCCCACTCACGCTCAGCGTGAACCCCGATCGAACCCTTGCCCGGGTCTCCGGCGGCATTGGGATACATTGTTTCTTCCTCCTCCTCAGCACAGGGCTGGGCTGGTGGCCGCCACCCCCGAGGCGGTTTCACCACGCCCAGCCCGCCCTTGCCCCCGTCCGCGAGGGGAAGCGGTCCGCCGATTCAAGGATGGACGCGGTACACGCCGAAGTGTTACGCTTGGGCGGCGTCTGTGAATCGCAGTAAGGAGGAAAACACATGGCTGTTTCGGTCGATGTAATCCGTAGCAGAGTCGAAGCGGAGGCTGACTTTGTTGCCCGCCTTCGAGCGGAAATCGCTCAGGTGATCGTAGGGCAGCAATATATGATAGATAGGCTGTTGGCGGGGATACTCGCCAACGGCCACATTCTTATTGAGGGCGTGCCGGGTCTGGCCAAGACGACCGCGGTCAAGACCTTGGCTCAAGCCATTGAATGCAGTTTCAGCCGGATCCAGTTCACCCCGGATCTGCTCCCCGCCGACCTCATCGGCACCCAAATCTACAATCCGCGCGACAGTTCCTTCACTACCCGGAGGGGCCCGATTTTCGGGAACATCATCCTGGCGGACGAGGTGAACCGCGCGCCGGCCAAAGTGCAGAGCGCCTTGCTTGAGGCCATGCAGGAGCGGCAAGTCACCATTGGCGACAAGAGTTATGCCCTGGAAGAGCCGTTCATGGTGCTGGCCACGCAGAATCCCATTGAGCAGGAGGGAACCTATCCCCTGCCCGAGGCGCAGGTGGACCGGTTCATGTTCAAGCTGAAGGTGAATTACCCCACCCGGGCCGAGGAGCGCCAAATGATGGACCGGGTGGACCTGCTGCATGACGCCTCGGTGAAGCCCGTCGTGACCCGGGAACAGATCCTGCGCGCCCGTGAACTCGTCAATCAGATCTACGTGGACGACAAGGCCAAGAATTACATCGTGGACCTGGTGCAGGCCACGCGGAACCCTCAGGCGTTTGGCTTGGACCTCGGGCATCTCATTGAATACGGGGCCTCGCCGCGCGCGACGCTGTACTTGCACCAAGCCGCGCGCGCCCTGGCGTTCCTGCAGGGCGAAGGCAACGTGTTTCCCAATGACGTCAAACAGGTCGCGATGGACATCCTGCGCCATCGCGTGATCGTCACCTACGAGGCGGAAGCCGAGGAGTTGACCAGCGAGCATATTATCCGGCAGATCCTGGACAAAGTTCCCGTGCCATGATACCGAGCGAAATCATGAAACAGATCCGGCGGATTCAGATACGCACCCGCCGGATGGTGAACGAAGTTCTAGCGGGACAATACGAAAGCGTATTCAAGGGCCAGGGCGTCGAAGTCCGGGAGGTTCGGGAGTACGTCCCGGGCGATGACGTCCGCCTTATTGATTGGAACGTGACGGCCCGCACCGGAGACCCGCATATCAAGGTGCTGGCGGAAGAACGGGAGCTGACGGTGCTGCTGGCGGTGGACGCCAGCGCGTCGGGCCAGTTCGGCAGCGTGAACCGGTTCAAGACGGAGCTGGCCGCCGAGCTGTGCGCCGTGCTCGCGTTTTCGGCCGTTCAGAACAACGACAAGGTCGGCCTGATTATCTTCACGGATGACGTCGAACTTTACGTTCCCCCCAAGAAGGGACGCAGTCACGTGCTCCGGGTCATCCGGGACGTGTTGTACTACACGCCCAAGGGCCGCAAGACCAACATTCCCTCCGCGCTCCATTTTCTCAACCGCGTCGCCAAACGGCGCGCCGTCGTGTTTCTCGTTTCCGATTTCATAGCCGAGGGATACGAATCCGCCCTGCGCCTTGCCAACACCCGCCATGACGTGGTAAGCGTTGTAGTGAGCGATCCGCGCGAGGAGTCGCTGCCCCCCGTGGGGCTTGTGTCGGCGCGGGACGCCGAGAGCGGCCAGGAAGTGCTGGTGAACACGGCGCGCAAGAGCGTGCGCGCGCGCTACGCCGAGGCGGCCCGGAAACGCGCGGAAGAGCGCGACAGGGTGTTTCAAAGAACCAAGGTGGACGCCATCCGGGTCCGCACGGATGAACCCTACGTGGGCGAGTTGTACCGCTTTTTCCGGATGCGCGAAAGGCGTTACAGTTAAACAATGAACATCACGACCACACAGTCCGGCAACGAACGAGCCCCGGGAATGGACCCGGCGCGGGGCTGGTTCCGTATTTTTGTGATGGCAACCGCGATAGGGCTATTCGGACTTGCGGATGCCGGCGCGGCGGCTGAACAGGCGGGCGATGTTTCCGTGCGGGCCGAGGCCACTCCATCGGAGGGACCGTTTCACCGGCTCTTCACCTACACGATTGCCGTGGAAGCGCCGGAAGGAACGGAGGTAACCTTTCCCGATCTGGCGGACCACACCGGCGGCATGGAAGTCTACCGCGACCTGGGCCGGGAAGAGGAGCCCCTTGAGGGTGGACGCGTCCGAATCACCGCCGCGTTCGAGTTGGACGCCCCGGAAGTAGGCGAATACGCCATCGAACCGCCGCCGGTCACGCATGGCCCGGACGCGGCAGAGGCCGGCGTACCGCCGGTGGTCATCCAGGCGCGGGAACTGACGCCCGAGGAGCAGCAGGCTGTCATGCAGTTCGCGCCCAACGCCGGACCCGCCGCCCTCCCCGTTCCATGGTGGCGCAACTGGCGGATGTGGCTCGTGACGGGCGCGGTGGTCCTTGCGGCCTTGGCGGCGTGGCTTTGGGCGCGCCAGCGGGCCGCGCAACCCAGCCGGCAGCCGCTGAGCGCGTGGGAGAAGGCGTTCAAGCAATTGGACGAGCTTTCCAGACGGAACCTTCCCGCCAGCGGCGATTTCAACCAATATTACGTCGAGTTGTCCTGGATTCTCCGGGATTATCTCGCGCAACGCTTTGCTATTCACGCGCCGGAACAGACCACACAGGAATTCCTGGAAGAAGCCTCGGCGAATGGCGTGTTGAATGAAGAGCAGCAGCAGTTTCTCGCGGTATTCCTGCGCCATAGCGACCGGGTGAAGTTCGCCCGGTTCCAGCCTTCGGCCACGGAGGCGCAGCGGCATCTCGACGATATTCGTGCTTTTATAACAGAAACAATCCCTCGCGAAGAACCGAGGCAAGAGGCGGCATGAGTCAAGCCGGCATACATGAGTGGGTGGGCCCATTCTACTTCAGTTCACTGATCCACCCCTGGTTCCTGTTGTTGCTGCTGGGCGTGGGCGCGTTGCTCATGGCCGAGATAGCCGTGCGGGCGCCGGGCGTCATCCACGTGTCCACGGGCGACGTGCTTGCGCGCGTGGCGGGACCTCACCGGGATAAACTGCGATTGATCCCGCCGATTCTGCGCGCGATTGGCCTGGGCCTGCTCGTGGTGGCGCTGGCGCGGCCCGTCAAGGGGTTGCAGCCTGTCCCCGAAAAGGCGGAAGTGATGGACATCATGCTTTGCCTGGACGTATCGGGAAGCATGAAAGCGCTGGACTTTTCGATTGATGGCCAACGGCGGGACCGGCTCGAAGTTTCCAAGGACGTGCTTCACCACTTCGTGGATAGCCGGCAACAGATGACGGACCAAGGCACGGTGGACCGGCTGGGGCTCATTTTGTTCGCCGGCATCGCGTGGACGACGAGTCCGCTCACGATGGACTATGACATCGTGCAGCGGGAGATTGACCGCGCCTACATCGACCTGGAAGACCCCCGCAAACAGGGCACGGCGATTGGCTCGGCCATCGGTTTGGCCGTGAGCCGTCTGCGCCATTCCGAGGCGGAAA
>PUOI01000199.1 GCA_003552765.1 Candidatus Hydrogenedentota bacterium
GCAAGCGTCACTGGGAATGCGCTCATGCCAGGGCGTGGGCCAATCAATCTGGCGTTTGCACACAAACAAGGAGGGGAGCCGTCCCCTCTGTGGAGGAAAACAATCATGTGCAGCAGCAAGAAAGGTTTCACCCTTATTGAGTTGCTGGTGGTGATCGCCATCATCGGCATCCTGGCCGCGATTCTGCTGCCGGCTCTTGCGCGGGCCCGGGAGGCGGCGCGGCGCGCGAGTTGCGCCAACAATCTGCGCCAGTTCGGCCAGATCTTCGCGATGTACGCGAATGAAAGCCGGGGCGAGTATTTTCCGACGGGTACGCTTTACCGGGAAAACAACTCCCCCATGATGCATATGGCGTCCTACAACTCGGAGGCGATATATCCAGACTACTGGACGGACCCATCGATAGCGCGCTGTCCCAGCGATCCCGGAATCGGCCTGGACCTCTTTGATCCCCAAATTGAGGACGACTTCGCGGAGCAAATCCGGCGTATCGCTTCATCCCATGAGGGCACGGAGATGGAGCGCAACTTATGCCTGCACCATAAGCTGTCGATGTCGATCTCGTACTACTACTTCCCCTATGTCGTCCAGACGGCCAGCGAGATGAATCAGCTTTATCACACCCACTGGTCGGCGTTCTCCACTGGCCAAGCGGGGTTCTATGAGGAGTTGGTTTCAGCTGGAGGCTTGACCCATGTGGATGAAACGTGCGACGCGCAGATTGGCTATTACGTGAACGAACCCACCGGGACCGTACTGGGGCAGGAGAACCTTCCCTCGGACTATATCTACGCTCCGGACTGGTTGAATGACGATGGACAAACGCAGTTGGGCACGACCATCGGCAACCGGCTGCGGGATGGCATCGAACGGTACTTCATAACCGACATCAACAACCCCGCCGCTGGAGCGCGAGCCCAAAGCGACATCGTGGTCATGATGGATAGCGTCTCCCAATACGGCGGGGACCAGCCCGGCGCCAGCGCCGACACAGCCCGGTTCAACCATGCGCCGGGCGGCTCCAACATCCTTTACATGGATGGTCATGTCCAGTTCGTGCGCTGGGATGGAGGCGAGCCTCCACTAAACCTGAACGAACTCCCAGAGAATGCGGCGGGCGCCGCTGTCTGGGAAGGCATGTTCCAGGTGTTGCGGGCCTTCTCTATGTTCGGCGGGTTTGGTTGATCCCGGCTCGCGCCGCGGACCCAACGCGGATTGCTCTGAACAGAAAAAGACGTATATGATGATGACCGCTTCCTCGGCGCGCTTAGGGGCGAGGGAGCGGTCTCTTACTCAGGGAATTGTCGAAAGGAGGATGTCATGAAGATCGCACTTATTGGCGCGCTGTGCATCGTAACGGCATGGGGCCTTGGCGGGGCCTTTGCCGAGACGCCGGAGGATCCCGCAACCATTCACGTGGCCCCGGGGGGCGATGACGCGAATCCTGGCACGGCGGACGAACCGTTGCAAACGATAGAGGCGGCGCAGGAGGCGGTCCGCGAGTTGCTTGCGGAGGACAACGCCCAAGCCATTGAGGTGCGGCTCGATGACGGCGTCTATCGCATTGAAGAACCCCTCGAGTTTGGACCGGCGGACAGCCCGGGCGAAGGCGGCGAGGTAATCTGGCGGGCCGCGCCGAACGACAATCCGCTCATTAGCGGCGGGCGCGTCATCGGCGGCTGGGAGTCTAACGAGGATGGAACGTACTCCATCACTATTGAGGCGGTGCGCGACGGAGAGTGGACGTTTCGCGAACTGTTCGTCAACGGCGAGCGGCGTCATCGCGCCCGGTATCCGGCCGAAGGATTCTCCCGCATTGACCAGGCTGGCGAAGACCGCCGCACCAACTTCACGTTTCACGACGGCGACATCCCCGGCGACATGACCGGAGACGTGACGGATACCGGGCTCGAACTGGTCTTCTTCCACGACTGGTCCATCACGCGCGTGCCGGTTGAGCGTATCGACCACGAAGAGAACCGGCTCCACGTGGTCCATCCCATCGGACAACAGGCCGACCACTATCGCATCGATCATTTTGAACCCCACCCCCGGTATTACCTCGAAAACCACCGCGCGCTGCTTGATACGCCGGGCGAATGGTATCTGGACGAGGCCACGGGCGAACTCACCTATTGGCCCAAGCCCGAAGAGACGATGGACGAAGCCGAGGCGGTGGCCCCGGTCTCCAAGGGCCTGCTCAACGTGCGGGGCGCGGAGGGCGATCCGGTCCGAGGGCTGACCTTCAGGGACATCCACTTCGCCCATAGCGCGTGGGACCTGCCCGCCGGGGGATACGCGGGCGGCCAGGCGACCATACACGACGATCGCTACGAAGAAGATCATCCCGGCCGCGTCATGATGTCCGCCGCCATCACCTTCGACTTCGCGGAACACAACACGATCACCGGCGGCAGCATCCGCAATGTGGGCCACTCCGGGCTGTGGTTCAGGCGGGAGTGCTCGCACAACACGATCAGCAATCTTCTTGTCGATGACGTGGGCGGCAACGCCGTCAACCTCGGCGAAACCCGCGCGCGTCAGGTCAATGGCGCCTCATGGACGCAAGCCGCCCCCGAGCAGGTGGGCCGGGCCAATCGCATCGAGGACAGCGTACTTCAACGAACGGGCCGCATCGACTTCAGCGGCATCGGCGTGTGGGTAGGCATGGCGGCGGACGCGGAGGTGCGGCACAACCTGGTCCGTCACACGCCCTATACCGGCGTCTCGGTGGGCTGGATGTGGAATCCCCAGCCGACGCCCTGCGAGGGGACGCTCGTCGAGGGCAACCACATACACCACGTCATGCAAGTGCTCTCGGATGGCGGCGGCATCTACTCCTTAGGCTATCAGCCCGGCGCCGTGCTCCGCGAGAATCTCATCCACGATGTCCCGCTTAACGTGGGACGCGCCGAGAGCAACGGCATGTTTTTGGATGAAGGCACGATGGACTTCACCATCGAGGACAACGTCATCTACAACGTGGACCGGTCCCCCCTGCGCTTCCATCGGGCGGAGGAGAACCTTGTGCGAAACAACCTCCTAGTGGTTCCGGACGAGGATACGCCGATGGTCCGCTACAACGCGACGCCCGAGGAGAACATCGAACTCGTCGACAACGACGCGCCCATCCGCGCCGAGTTCGACCCCGAGAGCGTGGCCGGGTTCCGTGACCGGGTGGGTCCCCGGACCATGCCCAGCGGCATCCCCGATCCCGCGGACGCATTTGCCCTCTGGGCCGCGGAAGCCATGGACTGACGCCGAAACCGGAACGGGCGGCGCTCACGATATACACATGGCAGCGCCGCTACCGCTTTTCTAATCGCCCGCCAACGCCCCCTCCGCTGTAGTCACAACGGCCGAGGGGGCGTTTTGTGCGTGCGAGCGGCACAGCGTAAAAAGGCCCTCCGGCCGCGCCGGCAGAACTCACGAAACCTCTGCCTGTGCGGGCCTGCCAGGGATCCTTTGTATATGGAACTTTATGTTTTCTCACGGGTTTATATAAACAAGGGCTGGTGTTTACATTTGTTCTCGGTTTTTCTTTATGCCGTAGTAGGCGCCAAGCCCAAGCTTGTGGACCGCCGAAGTGAACGCGCTGGCAGGTGGCATGGCCTTCCAGGCCATGAACCACGGGCTGGATAGCCCGTACCGCCTCACCGCCAAGAACGGAGGCTACCCAAAATGGGCGGGCGAACGGCGCCCTACTGCGGTAAGGCAACAGAGCTTGCCTCAAGGAGGGAATACCAGCGCGCGAGAGGGGTCGCATCCCAAATCTAGGCGGGTCGCCCCCGCCGCGAAAAGCGGACTTATCTTCCGCCAAAACGGGGGGCATGTGACCAGCCGCCTGTCCTCATCATTTGGTCCAAGGAAAAATGAGAGGGCAAGCAGCCGCGTGTCAAGCGGAACGCGCTCATTTTGGGGCGCGGGCCAATCAATCTGGCGTTGCCCAACACAAACGGGGGAGCATCCCCCTGTCAAGGAGAACGACGATGTACAGCAGTAAGAAGGGCTTCACCCTTATTGAGTTGCTGGTGGTTATCGCCATCATCGGCATTTTGGCCGCCATCCTTCTGCCCGCTTTGGCGCGGGCCCGGGAAGCGGCGCGGCGCGCGAGCTGCGCCAACAATCTGCGCCAGTTTGGCCAGATTTTCGCGATGTACGCCAACGAAAGCCGGGGCGAATATTTTCCGCCGGGACAGGACTACCACATCAATCAGTGGTCCGCGACGCGGGGGTTCCGCGGCATCGCGCTTTATCCGGACTATTGGACGGATGTGAACATCAAGTTGTGCCCCTCCGACAGCCGCGCGGGCGACATTGGTCTGGGAGATGACCTGAATGCCCAGCTCGATGAGATTAATCAGCGGGATCAGTACCGTGACTCGTGGTCGCGCCACGTGCAGGATGCCTTCCTGTCGCATCCCATCTCTTACGTCTATCTGTCCCATGCGGTAAGGACGACATCGCAAATGATCGAATTCCTCGCCCTCGTGCACCACCAGTGGGAAGATCGGCCGGCCGGCCCCGATATCTGGCATGACGATATCTGGAACCGCGGCGCGCCCACGGAGTGGGAAATGGTGCATTTCAGTCACGGCGGTTTCGGAGACATGAATGCAGCCCAAGAGCGCGAGGCGCGCGCCGGTCACGATCATCGGCACTTCGACCACAGCTTCTACAATCTGGACGACCGGGGCGAAACCTTGCCCAGCAACTATGCGCGCTTGCGCGACGGCATCGAACGGTTCTTCATAACCGACATCAACAACCCCGCCGCAGGCGCGGAGGCGCAAAGCAGCATCCCGGTCATGTTCGACTTCTGGAGCACCACGGACACGGATAGCTTCTTCGGAGGACGGGACACCGGAGACTGGGCGGCAGGCCACTCCGGTGGCGCGGCTGGCACCACCATGACCTTCAACCACGTGCCCGGCGGCGCCAACGCGCTCTTCATGGACGGTCACGTTCAATTCATCCGCTATGGAGAAGAAATGCCGGTGGAATGGCTGGCAGTGGATGATCCCGATGTTCACGAAAGGGCGGTGGGCACCCAGGCTCATTCGGTGATGCCGTACATAGGCGGCTGGGGCTGATGCTCACGTAATCCGCCTCCGGGCCGCCGGAGGCTAAGAGCGCCGGCGTAGTGTGATCGGGCCGGTATTCCTTCTCGGGGGGATGCCGGCCCGGTTGTTGTGTTTCTGCGCCGGCCCATTAGTACGTATTATGTTTATATAATTCAAAATACACTTTGACGACAATGCATTTTCATGCTAAAATACGGTCGAAAAAATCAATCCAGACAGAGCCAAAGAGGAGATTTCGTTGCGTTAGATAAAGAGGGCTCGCATCCCGTACAAGTTGGCAACCCACTTTCACTTGGATCGAGTTTCAGACGTCACTAACCGAACACGGAGAACAACAATGGCCACGAAAACGAAAGGCTTCACCCTCATTGAGCTGCTGGTGGTAATCGCCATCATCGGCATCCTGGCCGCCATCCTTCTGCCTGCCTTGGCGCGGGCCCGGGAAGCGGCGAGGCGGGCGAGCTGCGCCAACAACCTGCGGCAGTTTGGCCAGATCTTCGCAATGTACGCCAACGAAAGCCGCGGAGAGTATTTTCCGCCAGGGCAACGGGCGTTCTTGCACCATGCCTCGGAGCCAATGGGATTCCGGGGAGCAGCCATGTATCCAGATTACTGGACGGATGTCAGCGTGAAGGTTTGTCCTTCCGACGCCCGCGCCATGGCGGATGCATTCGGCATGGAGACCGACCTCGGCGCACAGTTGCGGGAGATGACCCAGCACCAACAGCAATACGGCATTGCGGACAACTTCGCGTGCCGGCTTACTACGGATGCGTTTCTGTCTCATCCCGTTTCATACGTCTACATGCCGTTCGCGACGCGCACCATGTCCCAAGTGGTGGATGCCGCGGACACCTGGCACGACTGGGTGCACCAAGTCGAAGGCAGCAGCAACATTGGCGGCGGCGCCGCTGAAGAATGCGCCGGTCATTCGGGCTTTGGCAACATCGAGTACTTTGAGAGAAAGGGCTTGGAAGACCTGCCCGCTAGGCAGATCCGCGAGGGCGGCGGCGGCAGGCATGTGATTTACAGCCAGTACTTCCTTGATGACGATGGCTCGCAGCTCCCGGACACGTATCCGCGGCTTCGCGACGGCATCGAGCGCTTCTTCATCACGGACATCAACAACCCGGGCGCCGGGGCCGAGGCCCAGAGCAGCATCGCCGTGATGTGGGACGCGTGGGCCACCGAAGCCGAAACCGGGGGAAGGGGTACGCCGAAACGCGCCAGCCCCCTGACCTTCAACCACATCCCCGGCGGCAGCAATGTGCTGTACATGGATGGACACGTGGAGTTTGTCCGGTTCAACGAGCGCTACCCCGTTATGTGGCCATCGGACGGCGTCCATGAAAACGCTGTTTCACGGGAAGCGTACAAGGTCGTCGGCGGCATGGGCGGTCTGGGATAATCCCGCGTTGATACAGACGGGGTTCCCTCGCGAACCTCGGCGAAGATAGCCAAAGACCGGTCCCGTTCCCTAGGTGGAGCGGGGCCGGCCGCTTCATGCGCGCCTGGCATGATCCCCCGCGCACCGCCCGACCCTTAATCGCCGTTTAAACGCGAAAAGACATCCCCGGCAAACGGCAGATGGATTGACCGCGAATAAACGTGGATGGGCCGGAACAGGAAGTCCGCCGCGAGCGTTGAGCCCGGATGGCGCCGAGGATCAGCGCCGGTTGAAGGGAACCCGGCCAGCGTAACACGGATACACTATTCTGTAATCGAGTGATGCGGCAAGCCCACCGGCGATGGCGCGCATTATCCCAGGGTAAGAATCGCCTTGCACGGGCAATCATGCCATCGTGTTCCATTATGGAACCTTGCGTGCGCATACTTGCCTTGGGAACCACTTAACGGCAAATGACGGCAGGCGCAGACTCCCATGATCGATGATGCCGAACTCGTGCGCCGGACGATAGACGGAGACACCGAGGCCTATGGTCAATTGGTGACGCGTTATCAGTCCGCCGTTTACGCCACTGCGTATTATTACGTGGGGCGTCATGGTGCAGTTGAAGACGTGACACAAGATGCGTTTCTGGCTGGTTACAAGAGTCTCGCCCGCCTAAAGGATCCCGCGCTTTTTGGGCCGTGGATCAAGGAGGTCACCTCCCGGACCGCCGCCAATTGGCTTCGCAGCCACGGCAAACGTCTGAACAGCGAGACGCCGTTGCCTCATCGCCGCCAAGTGGATATTGAAGACGCGCGCGAGGGACCGGCCCAAGTTTTCGAGCGCGCCGAACGCATTGAGCGGGTTCAACGCGCGATCGACAGCTTGCCAGAACAGTACCGGCTTCCGGTCGTGTTGCGCTACTTGCAGGACTTGAATTACAGCGAGATCGCTCAGTTCACGGGCATGACCCGGGATGAAGTCCGCGGTATCCTGTATCGTGCGGGAAGGCAGCTCCGGCAGGTGCTTGCCGAACACGATGCGCGGGATGCTCCAGAGCAAGGAGATGTCGATTGGCCTCGTGCGCGCAAGTAGAAGCCCTCATCCAGGCGCATTTGGACGGAGAACTGGAAGCGTCGGGGCAAGTGATTCTGGAGCGGCACGCCGCTGAGTGCGAAACGTGCGCCCGAAAATTGCGGCAACAGCAAGCGGCGGCAGCTGAACTGTTCGAGGCGTTGCGCACCGAACGGCTGACACGCGACCTGCGAGGCGTCGTGCTTGCGCATCTGCCCGAGATGGAGCGTCCGCCGCAGGACTTGAGCGACGTCAACTGGCGGGCGAAGCACCCCAGTTCCTCGCTTGGCCGGTGGGGCCGGCGGGTGCCCGCGATGGCGGCCGCGATGCTCATCCTCACCGCCGCGCTCGTGAAGGCGTATTGGCCAGAGCCGCCGTTGCCGGCCTATAGCGTCGGGGTGGTGTTGCAAAGCGAAGGCGAGGTGACGGCATTCAGTTCCGACGCCGCCGAACGGTCGCCGGCGCCAGTGGCGGAGGGCGTTGTAACGGGCCGTTCGTACGAGACGGGCGCCAACGCAAGGCTTATGCTGGCCTTGGCGGGGCACACCCAGTTAAAGTTGAATCAAGACAGCCGCATACGGGTCGAGGACGAGCGGCGGGTGCGTTTGGAGCAGGGCGAGATGTGGGCCGACGTGGGACACGATGGCCGCTTGTTCCGCGTAACCGTCCCCGATGGAGTCGTAACCGTCTTTGGCACAGCCTTTGCCATCCGCGTCGGCCGCGAACAGACCACCGTGTCGGTGGAGGACGGCGAAGTCCAGGTCGAGAACGGCGAAGGGTTCCGGCTGATCCACGCCGGCGAACAGCTGGGATGGGCGCCGGGCGAAAAGCCGCCCCTGCCGCAACAGGCCGATGTCGAGCGGGCCACGGCCTGGGCGCGGGCCATCCACCCGGACAGCGAGGCCGAGGCGGTCTACCAAGCCCAAATAGCCGCTCCCACGGAAAGCCCGACGGAATTGGCCGCCAAGGAAGTGTTTTTGATAGACGTTATGCAGGGCGGCCGGCAGTGGAACGTTGGCAGCCTCCGCATCAGCTGGCAAGGCCCGCTCCCGTCCGGCGAGGAGTACAGCGGCTACGACATTTATGTGTATGACCAATACATGCAGCCCGTGACAAAAGAGACGGTGGACGCGAACACATTCACCGAATCGCAAGATAATTATATTGATTTGCCTATTGAGGACGCATTTCACGACGGTATACAGATGTTGACCATTCGCTTGGCGCCCACACAAGAAAACGCCTTAACGGCGCCCGGCTTGGAAGTATCGGCATTGGCGTCATGACTAAGACCAAGACTCAACGCCACGAACCTCAAACGCCCTTAAGAAACGAGAAGGGCAAGGGAGTAACACGCAACTTTGGCCTCCTTCAACCACAATCGGAGGTGTGGATACTGCAAGGCGCACACACACACGCACACGCACAACACACTCTACCTCTAAGTCACTCCTTCCCCAAGAGTAGCTGTAGCCAGGTAGCCTTGCGGTATCCACCCTCCGGTGGCTTTGTTCTACCATACAAACCCGTTACGGGGTGTATCCTAACCCCATATGCTCGCTCCTTCTCCCACTGCGGTCCCGCGTCCACCGTTTGAGACGCGGGACCGCCCCTCAA
>PUOI01000480.1 GCA_003552765.1 Candidatus Hydrogenedentota bacterium
AACCACTATCTCGTCGATGGCTATAATGTGCTCCATTGCACCGCGGCGTACAAGCCGATGATGCGGATGGGACTCGAAACGGCCCGTGACGCATTCATCAACCAACTCGCCCTCTTCTGCGCCAACTCACAGGATTCGGTCACGGTAGTGTTCGACGGCAGTGAATCCCTGGAAAGCAACGTGACGCCATTCGCGGGCGTACCCCGCCTTGAAGTGCGTTACTCCCCGGGAAAGCATTCCGCCGACACGGTGATCGAGCGTTTGATATACAATGCGCCAGAACGAACCCGCGCCGTGGTGGTGACCAGGGACCGGGGACTGCGGGAACTCTGCCAAGGCATGGGGGCCTTCTCCATGGCGCCGGAGAGTTTTTTGACCACCGTTCGCGAATGGGAGTCGCGGACCGCCCAGCACGTCCAAACATACCATGCCCGGAAGAATATCGCGGCCGTCGAAGAACGCCTGGAGCCCGGCCAACTTAAGCAGCTGGAAGAATTCAAGAAGCGCCTTGGTTCCTAAGAGACGCCGCACGTTGAATCCCGGGGGCATGGCTTTGTAAGGTTGAGGGACCGAGCCGCGCAAGACCTCATGCGTGACGTAACCAGTCAAAGCCTGAAGAAACGCGCCGGCGAAACCGAAGAGCATGGGATTGAACGATGACCTGTGTAATTGCGCTTGATCAAGGAACCACCAGTTCGCGGGCGATTGTGTTTGATCGGAAAGGCCAGCCCGCCGCCATCACACAAGAAGAATTCACCCAGGATTTCCCTCGCGCGGGCTGGGTCGAGCATGACCCCCGTCAGATCTGGGAAAGCCAGTGGCAAGTGACGCTGGCCGCCTACGATAGCTGTGGGTTGCACACCGCAAGCGTCGCGGCCATAGGCATCACCAATCAGCGGGAGACCACTATCATATGGGATCGCGCCACGGGGGAGCCCATCCACCCCGCCATTGTGTGGCAAGACCGGCGGACGGCGGACATCTGCGAGCGCCTCAAGAGCGAGGGGACCGAGCCGCTCTTCCGCGAGAAGACGGGGCTCGTGCTCGATCCCTATTTCGCGGGGACCAAGATTCGGTGGCTGCTGGACAACGTGGAGGGCGCGCGGGCGCGGGCGGAGCGGGGTGAACTGGTCTTCGGCACCGTGGACACGTGGCTCGTGTGGCAGCTCACGGGGGGCGCCCGTCACATCACCGACGTGTCGAACGCCTCGCGCACGCTGCTCTACAACATCCATACCGGCGCTTGGGACGATGAGCTTTTGGGAGTGCTCGGCGTGCCCCGCGAGATGCTGCCCGAGGTTCACTCCTCCAGCGAAGTCTACGGCGAGGTGACCCTGGAGGGGCCATTGAAGGGCACGCCCATCGCGGGCATCGCGGGCGATCAACAAGCGGCGTTGTTCGGCCAGACCTGTCTCAGTCCAGGCATGGCGAAGAACACGTACGGCACGGGGTGTTTTCTCCTCAAGCACACGGGAACCGAGGCCGTGACCTCGAAGAACAACCTGCTCACCACCGTGGCGTGGCGAATCGGCGATCAGACCGAATACGCGCTCGAAGGCAGCATCTTCGTGGGCGGCGCCGTGGTCCAATGGCTGCGCGACGCGCTGGGTCTGATCAAGACCGCCCCCTCCATTGAGCCCTTGGCCCGGCAGGTTCCGGACTCGGGCGGCGTGTACTTCGTGCCCGCCTTCGCCGGGTTGGGCGCCCCCCACTGGGACCCCTACGCGCGCGGCACCATAACCGGCATGACCCGCGGAACGAGCGCCGCGCACATCGCTCGCGCCGCGTTGGACAGCATCGCCCTGCAATCGGTGGACGTGCTCAAGGCCATGGAACAAGATTCGGGGATCACCCTGAAGGAACTCCGGGTGGACGGCGGGGCCTGCGTCGATAATCTGCTCATGCAAATTCAAGCCGACCTGCTTCAAACGCCGGTCATCCGTCCCAAGATCACGGAAACCACCGCGCTGGGGGCGGCGTACTTGGCCGGATTGGCCACGGGCTTCTGGCGGGACCGGGATGAGATTCGGGGACAATGGAGCCTGGACCGCCGCTTTGAACCGTCATGCAGCGCGGAGAAAGCCGAGGACCTTCGACGCGGGTGGCGCCGGGCGGTTGAACGGGCGCGCAGCTGGGAGGAGCCGTCATCAGACGAGAGCACGCCATAGACGATCTGCGTGAGGGCAGGCCGTACGATTTTCTCGTCATCGGCGGCGGCGCCACCGGGCTGGGCGTGGCCACGGACGCAGCCGCGCGCGGTTATCGCACGCTCGCCGTCGATCAGCACGATTTCGCCAAGGCCACCTCAAGCCGCAGCACGAAGCTGATTCACGGCGGGGTCCGCTATCTCAAGCAAGGCAATGTCGCGCTCGTGCGCGAGTCGCTGCGGGAGCGGGCTATTCTTCTCCAGAACGCGCCTCATCTCGTTCATCATCTCGCCTTCGTTGTGCCCGTCTACACGTGGTGGCACGGCCCCTACTATGGCATTGGCCTGAAGCTTTACGATCGCTTGGCGGGTAAACTCGGGATCAATCCATCCAGTGTCTTGTCCACTGATGAAACCCTTGGCCGGATTCCCACCTTGCGGCCCGAGGGCCTGCGGCAGGGCATTGAGTATTACGACAGCCAATTCGACGACGCCCGGCTAGCGGTAAACCTGGCCCAAACCGTCTTCGATCATGGCGGCGCCGCCATCAACTACATGAAACTGATTCGGTTTCTCAAGACCGGCCGGCGCGTGAGGGGCGCCGTGCTGCGGGACGAAGAAACCGGCCACGAGTACGAAGTGAAGGCGCGGTGCGTCATCAACGCCACGGGCGCGTTCACCGACGAGGTGCGCACGCTCGACGAGCCCGGCGCCGAGCCACTTATCACCGCCAGTCAAGGCGCTCACGTGGTGTTGCCGAAATCCTTTCTGCCCGGAAACAGCGCCATCATGGTCCCCAAGACGCCGGATGGCCGCATTCTGTTCGTCATACCGTGGCGCGATCACGTGGTGGCGGGCACCACCGATATCCCCGTGGACAACGTGAGCCTGGAGCCAACGCCGTTGGAGGAAGAGATCGACTTCATCCTGTCGACGGCGGCTGGCTACTTGAGCCAAGCCCCGGAACGCAGCAACGTGCTCAGCGCATTCGCGGGCCTGCGCCCGCTGGCGAGCACGCGAGGAGACAAAAAGACCTCTTGTCTGTCCCGCGAACATACCATACTCACCGGCGATTCGGGGCTGGTAACGGTCACCGGCGGGAAATGGACCACCTACCGCAAAATGGCTCAAGACGTGATGGAACAGGCGGAACGCGTGGCGGGCGTCGAGCCGCGTCCCTGCCCCACCGCTGAACTCCGCATTCACGGCTGGACGGATACTCCCAGCGCGGATCCCGTCTTCGGCATGTACGGCGCCAGCGCGGAAGCGGTTGAGCGGCTTGCCCGGGAGGAGCCCGCCCTGGCGGAGAAGCTCCATCCCGATCTGCCCTACACCGCGGCGAACGTGGTTTGGGCCGCGCGGGAGGAAATGGCGCGCAGCGTGGAGGATGTGCTATCCCGGCGCACGCGGGCGCTAATCCTCAACGCCCGGGCCAGTGTCGAGGCCGCCCCCAAGGCCGCCGCGCTGCTCGCCGCCGAACTCGGCCGCGACGACGCGTGGACCCAACACGCCGTGGCCGAATACGAAAAGCTTGCGGCACATTACAAGCCGGTCAGCCGCTGAGTACGGGGTCGGGGGGGCTATCCGAAATTTGGGATATGACGATTGTCTTTGACGTTGCCTGAAATGCACCGGCCTCAGAAACGGCTCAGATCAAAGGTCTTATCGGATAGTAGTGGACCAAACCCGCGCCAGAGGCGCGATAGCAATTAGCCTGGGGCAAGCGAAGCGCAGCCCCAGGATAGGATGCCTCCTCGCATCTCCGTCCTGAAGGGACGGAAGTTCGCCCCGGTCCCTTCAGGACCGATTTCGTGGGAGCCTGTGACCTAGGGCTGCGCTTCGCTTGCCCTAGGCTACTCCCCGTGGCGCCTTCAGCGCCATACACACCCACAGTTGAGCCGTGGCTCCCGTGCCCGTCAAGCATGAGACCCAAACTGGTAATATCCTCCTTCGTGTGTGGCCCATACGTAACTGATGCACAACGATTTGCGGCAAAGACCGGTTTGCAACTATGGGCAACTCAAACGCAACAGCGGTGTCCACAAATTTACAGCGGGTTGTCTACTGGTACTCGTTCCACCTCTAAAATTGTGGGTAGCACCCGTTCTTTGTGTCTTGACCGTGACGCAGCACGGGCTTCCAGCCCGTGATTCATGGCCTGGAAGGCCATGCCACCTCCTACCGCGTTCACTTCGGCGGTCAACAAGTTTAGGCTGGACGCCCTACCACAGCCCCTTTACGCCACGTGTTCCTGGTCCTTGTATTGCAGCCGGTAAAGGCGGTAGTAGAGGCCGCGTTGCGCGATGAGTTCTTGATGCGTGCCCATCTCCCGGATTTCACCGTGGTGCATGACCACGATGCGGTCGGCGTGTTGCACGGTGGAGAGGCGATGGGCTATGACGATGGCCGTGCGGTTTTCCATGAGCTTGTGAATCGCGTCCTGGATGAGCGCCTCGGTTTCGGTGTCGATGCTGGACGTGGCCTCGTCGAGCATCAGGATGCGCGGTTCATGGGCCAGGGTGCGCGCGAAGGCGATGAGCTGGCGTTGGCCGGTGGAAAGGTTGCATCCACGCTCGCCCACGTCGTAATCGTATTGGCCGGGCAAGCGCTCGATGAAGCGGTGCGCGTTCACGTAATCGGCGCAGGAGCGCATCCAGGCGTCGCTCATTTCCTTGCTGCCGAGCTTGATATTGTGGCGGATGGTGCCGGAAAACAGGAAGACGTCCTGGAGCACGACCCCGATGTTGGCGCGCAGGGCCGCTTGGGCATAGTCGCGCACGTCCACGCCATCCACGAGAATACGGCCGTGCTGGATGTCGTAGAACCGGCTGAGGAGCGAGGTGAACGTGGTCTTGCCCGCGCCCGTGTGGCCCACGATGGCGAGGCGTTCGCCCGGCGCGATGTCGATGTTCACGTCGCGGAGCACCCAGTTGCTGTCTTCGTAGGCGAACCAGACGTTCTCGAAGGTCACATGGCCATCGATGTGCTCGGGAACGACGGCGTCTTCCTTGTCCTGGACCTCTTCCTCGGTGTCCAAGAGGTGGAAGATGCGTTCGGAGGACGCCATGGCCTCTTGCAGCATGTTGTAGCGGTCCGCCAACGCGCGCACGGGCGAGAACATACGCTCGGCCCACTGCACGTACGCGTACAGCATGCCCACCGACGCCGTCCCGCCCGCGATGGCCACGCCTTGCAACATTTGATAGCCGCCGAAAAGAATGATCAGCGCTACCGAAGCCATGCCCAAGGCGTCCACGGTGGGGAAATAGACGGCGAAATTGCGCACTTGCCGGTACCATTCCTCGCGGTGGTCCACATTGCGGCGATCAAATTCCCGGAAGTTGCGGTCTTCCCGGCCAAACACCTGGACGACCCGCATGCCGGTCACATTCTCCTGCATGTAGGCGTTGAGACGCGCGATCTTTTTCCGGATCTCGAGGTAGGTCCGCCGGGCGAAGCGCCGGAAAATCCAGCTCGCGATGAAGATGAACGGCACCGTGCTGGTGGTTACCAGCGCCAATTGCCAGTTGATGTAAAACATGAACCCTAGGACAACAAGGATGGTGAAGAGATCGCTGATGACCTGGACCAGTCCCGTTACGATGGTCTGCTGAAGGTTCTCCACATCGTTCGTCACGCGGGTCATGAGCCTGCCGATGGGGTGTTTGTCGAGGAAACTCAGGGATAGCCGTTGCAGATGGCCGAATATCTGCATGCGCATGTTGAGCAACGTCCGCTGCCCTACGTAGGAGACCGTGAGCAGCTGCGCGTAACGGAAGAGCGCCTCGCCGCCCCTCACCAACGCGATGATCGCGACCAGCCACAACAGGTTTTGCCGGTCTCCCGCCTTGAGGGCCTCCGCGCGTTCCCGCAGCTCAGCCGGGACGGATTCACCCGCCTCCTCGTAGCCCGCGATCGCCTGCTGGACTTCGGTTCGCTCGGGGTTGTTGATGTACCAGTCGATCGCGTTCATGGTGAGCAAGGGGGCCGCCGCGCTGCAGAACGTGGCGCCAACCAGCAGCACGGTCGCCATGGTCAACAAGAACTTGAAGGGACGCACATAGCCCAGCAGGCGGCGCATGAGGCGGCTGTCGTACGCCTTCGCCTGGATTTCGTCCTCGATGTGATATCCGTCGCTCACGTGGCTATTCCGTTTCGTCCAATTCGTCGGCCAAGAGCTGGCGCTCATGCATGCTGGCATAGAGGCCGCCTTGGGCGAGCAAGGTCCCATGGGCGCCCCGCTCCACGATGCGGCCATCCATGAGAACCAATATCAAATCGGCGTGTTGCACGGTCGAGACCCGATGACTGATGAGCACCGTGCTGCACTCCGCCGACGCCTTTTTCAGCCCTTGAAGAATGTGCTCCTCGGTATGCGTGTCCACGCTCGATAGCGCGTCATCGAGCAGGAGTATACGGGGATCGCATATCAGCGCGCGCGCAATGGCGAGGCGCTGTTTCTGGCCGCCGGAAAGATTGACGCCGCGTTCGCCCAGGAGCGTGTCGAATCCGTCGCGTAATCCCTCGACCGTCTCCATGAACTGCGCGATTTCACAGGCCTCCGTGACCCGTTCCGGGCTGGCGTCCGGCTGGCCGAAGGTGAGGTTGTTCCAGACGGTGTCGCTGAACAGGAACGTCTCCTGCGGCACGTATCCAATCGCCCCGCGCAGTACGCGAAGGGGAATGCGGCGGGCATCCTCCCCGTCAATCAAGACCCGGCCTTCATCGGGATCGTGTTCCCGGTTGATTAGGCTGATGAGCGTCGATTTTCCCGCGCCCGTCGGCCCCACGATGGCGATGGTTTGCCCGGCTTCCAGCTCGAAGCTCACGTCCTCCAAGGCGGGCCGGCCGCCGTAGCCGAACGTCACATGCTCGAAACGTATACCGCCGCGGATGTATTCGATATCATGGCGGGTGTCCTCGGAATCCTGAATCTCCGGTTCAAGGGTCAGGATCTCGTTGATGCGGTTCATGCCGACCGCGCCCCGCTGGTACAGGGTAAGCACCCAGCCGAACTCCACGAGGGGCCACGCCAACAGGCCCAGGCAGAAGATGAAGGCCGTGAGGTCGCCGAGGGACACGTGGCCCTCTATCGCCCCAATGCCTCCCTGCCAGATGACGAGCAGCGTCGTTACGGCGATGCTCAAGCCTATCATGGGCCACGCGAGGCTATGAATGGCCGCGAGTCTCAGGTTTTTCCGCAGGTACACGTCGGATTCCTTGCGAAAGGCCTCGAGTTCGCGGTCCTCGATGCCGTACGCCCGGACCACGCGGGCTCCCGCCAGGTTTTCTTGCGCCAGGGCGGTCACGGTGGAGAACTGCTCCTGGACCTGCTTGGATTCGCGATGGATGAACGTCAGAAAGCCGTAGACCATCAGGGAGACCACGGGCATTGGAAGGAGCGCGATAAGCGTCAGCCACGGGCTCAGATAGAACATGAAGCCCAGGGTGAAGGGCAGACGGACCATGTCCGCCGTTCCCATCACGCCAGGACCGATGAACGAGCGCACGAAGTTGAGGTCGTTGGTCGAACGGGCCATGATGTCGCCGGTGCGCATGCGGTTGAAAAAGCTGCGGGACTGGCGCTGGACGTGGCGGAAGTAGTCGTTGCGCAAATCGTATTCAAACTTGCGCGACGCGCCGATCATGAGCACGCGTTGAAAATACCGGGCGACGCCCGTGCCGATGGCCGCCGCCAAGAGGAGCGCGAAGTAGAAGAACAGGCGCTCCAGCGTCATGACCCCAGCCTGAAACTGGTCCACGACGGCCCTCACGAGCGCGGGCACGGCCAGGCTGATGGAAACAAAGAACACGGCCAGTACGGCGCCGGTGAGATACTGGCGCCAATAGGGACGATTGTACCGCCATATGGACAGAAAAGGCCTGCCCGCAACGGCTTTGGCCTTTGCGGATTGCACTGAATTCTCGCTCGCTCGCTAGGTTTCGTGTGGTGTGTGAAGAGGTTCAAGACCCCGCACGATTTCCGCGAGGTCATCGGATCGGAAGGGGTTCAGCAGATAACCGTCCATTCCGGCTTGGTCGGGCCGCGCCAAAATACGGTCAATCGGTTTGGCGGTTACCACGTAAATCTTGAGCCCCGCCAGCGAAGGATCCTCGCGCATGCGCCGGCAGGTTTCCCACCCGTTGAGCCCGGGCATGGCGATGTCCAACAACACCACACTGTACTGATGAGTGCGGGCTTTTTCAAGCGCTTCCTCCCCGGACTCACACGTCCCCACGGTATAGCCTTCCGGTTCAAGGCACCGGCGGATGAACTCCAGAATCTCTGGATCATCGTCCACACACAGGATGCCTTGCCCAAACTCCGCCCCGGCGGTCTTGTTCTGATTCAGGGCGTGGCGGATTCCGCTGAGCAGCGTGCTCTTGCGGAATCCCCGCTTCACCCGCGTGGCCACATGTTCCCGGTACGCCTCGTACAACGCGTCGTCGTTGGTCAGTAAGACAATGGGCAGATCAACCGGGGAAAACTCCGCCAGAATATAGTCCAGAATGGCGCTCCCGGTTTCTTTGGACTCAGCGTCCACAATAACACAGTCCGGCCGGTATTTTTCCGCCGTGAGACCAACCGTGGCGGAGCTGGCCGCGCTAATGAGTTCGATCCCTTCCGGCTCCAAAAGATTGCGCATTTGGGTGGTGAGCGCGCGATCCTGGCTCACCAGCTGGACCAGCGCCTCGGTCTCTGTCGGCAGGGGCACGTCCGGACGCTGGCTGTCTTCATCGGAGCGCGGCGTCATGCGCGGCAACGAGAAGCGGAACGTGGTTCCTTTGCCTTCCTCGCTCGACACATGAATGCGGCTCCCATGAAGCCGGACAATGTCCTGCGCGATGGACAGGCCGATGCCCGTGCCGCCATACTTGCGCGTGGAGGAGCTATCGTACTGATAGAAGCGGGTGAAGATCTTGTCCAGCGAATCCTGGGGAATGCCAATGCCGGTGTCCGACACGGTTACCGTGACGCTCTCCTCC
>PUOI01000392.1 GCA_003552765.1 Candidatus Hydrogenedentota bacterium
CCTTGTTCAGCGAAGAGGCTGTTGTGCTCATTCACGCGGCCACGGGCGGCAGTCCGCGCGAAACCGTCAACGTATGCCGAAACGCGATGCTTACCGCCGCGCGGATAGGCCAGCCCATTGTGGACGCGGATGTCGCGCTTCACACCATTGATCGCACCAGCGCGCCCGACGAGGCGGTGCGCGACAAGATTGAGGCATTGGTGGAACAGTGGGACACACACACGCGAACGGACAATGCCATCGAGGCCTCAGAGGAAACCATGTCTGAGGAGGGGGATGCGGAAAGCCCGTCCGGAAAGCTTGGCGGCGAAGAGTTCGCCATGGGGCTGAGCGAGGAGACCGGGGGAGCGGCGACGAGGCGCGAAGACGAGGAGCGCGCGAATCAGCTATTGTTACGCGCGGCCCAAGCGCGTGAGACGGACGCCAAGGCGCGTGAAGAAGAGCAGAAGGACCGTTCATCCGATGAGTGATGACAAGCACACGGCGTGGAATTGGGGCCCGGCGGTCCGGCGGCGGTTGGCGCGCGTCGAAAAGGCGCTGCAAGCCTCCATTGGTCCCGATGCCCGCTTCGAAAGCGGCGCCAGCCAAGGCGAGGCGCCCGAATGGCCTGGCGACAATGTCTTGGGATATGGCGGAGCGTTCGGCGGCGAGGGCGATGCGCAGTCCAACTCACTCGATGCGCGCCAAGGCCGCCTAAGGCCGAGCCAACGGGGCCTGGAGACATTGCAGGCCATCGTTGCCGAGCTGAGCCGCTTGGAATCCGGCGAAGACGTATCCCCGCACACGGAACCCGAGGATACGGCGGCCTTTGATGTCCCGGAAGGATTTCTTCTGGACGCTGGCGCGGACGATCAGAGCGAGTATGAGAGAATGGAGTCAGCGGAGCCCCACGAAGAAGGGGACGCTTCCAGTCATCCGCCCCTTGACTTCGAGGAAATGCTGAAGCTCATTGAAGAACTCCAGAAGCAGCCCCGCGAAGACCCCGATGAACAGCCGCCCGGCGCTTAACCGCCGCCAACGCTCCTGCCTGTGCTTTACCCGGGGACCTTGTCCGCGTCGACCAAGCTGAAAAACATTTCGGCCTCCGCCGCGACGGACTCATCAACCTTAGCCACGGCCCGCACCTTGCACGCGTTCCGGCGGTGGCGCAACATCTCGACATTGACCACAATCTGGTCGCCCGGCACCACGGTCCGGCGAAAACGGGCCTTTTCAATCCCCATGAAGTACGCGACTTTCCCGGGTTGGGCTGATTCCGATTCCCCATCGCCAAAGACCAGGACCGAACTCACCTGAGCCATCACCTCGATGATGAGGACGCCAGGCATGACCGGCATTTCCGGCCAATGTCCTTGGAAGAAGGGTTCATTGACCGTGACGTTCTTAATGCCCGTGGCGTATTCAAAGGGCTCGAACTCGATGATCCGGTCCACCAAGAGAAATGGGTATCGGTGGGGCAGGACCTTCATAATCGCGTTGACGTTAAGCGCGGGCGCCTTCGGCGCGGGAGGCGTGTCCTCGTTCTGGCTGCTTCCATTCAGCAGTTGCTTCTTAATCTGCTGGGAGAACTCGACGTGCATGGCGTGACCAGACTTCATGCCGATGATGTGACCCCGCACCGGACGCCCAAGCAGATAAATGTCGCCCAAGAGGTCCAGGATCTTGTGCCGGACGAACTCATCGGGATACCGCAAATCATCGTTTAGAATGCCGTCGTCGCCAATGACCACGGCGTTCTCCAGGCTCCCGCCTTGGATGAGGCCCTGCTCCTGGAGCATTCGGACCTCGCGCAGAAAACAGAACGTGCGGGCGGGGGCGATGTCGCGCCCGAACACCTCGGGGGTCAGGGAGTAGGAGGCGTACTGCGTGCCCACGGCCGGATGGTCGTAGGAGATTGTCATCGTCAAACGGAGATCGTCGGCCGGGAGCACGCTCAGGGTAACGTCATCGTGTTTGTAGAACACCGGCGCGTCCAACTCGATGTACTTGCGCTCGGCTTCCTGTTCGACGATGCCCGCGTCCTTCAACGTGTTCATGAAAGGCAACGCGCTGCCATCTCCGACGGGGATCTCGTTGGCGTCCACCTCTATGTTCAAGTTGTCGATGGCGAGACCCGCCACCGCGGCGAGCACGTGCTCGACCGTATGGACTTTCACCCCGTTGATGCCGATGGTCGTGCCGCGGGATACGTCCACAACGTGGTCGATATCGGCCTTGATCGCGGGTTTTTCCGGCAGATCCGAACGATAAAACGTGATCCCGCTGTTGTCAGGAGCCGGCTTGAATGTGATGGTGGTTAGGTTGCCCGTGTGAAGCCCCACTCCGGAGAAGGAGGCTTCCTTAGCGATCGTTTTCTGACGTTCCATTAATCCGTTCTTCCAGTTCGTGGATCCGTTGTTCCATCTCGCGAATCCGCTTGAGCGCGTCCGGGACTTGCCGAATACCGGCCTTCAGACGCCGTTCCACAAGGTGATCGACCGCGGGAAATCCACTGACCGTCTTCCCCGCGGGCACTGATTTGGTGACGCCGGCAAAGCCCCCGACCGTAACGCCGTCGCCGACTTCGATATGGCCCGCAATGCCGGCTCCCGCTGCCACTGTGACAAATCGGCCCAGGATGGTGCTTCCCGCGATGCCCGCGTTGCCGGATATCACACAATGCTCCCCGATTTGAACATTGTGGCCAATCTGCACGAGGTTGTCAATCTTGGTCCCGTTGCCGATGATGGTCTGACCAAAGGTCGCCCGGTCCACGGCCGAATTCGCGCCTATTTCCACGTCGTCGCCGATAATGACGCCGCCGACCTGCGGAATCTTCGTGTGGCCCTCTCTATCAGAGGTAAACCCGAATCCGTCGGCGCCGATGACCGCGCCAGAATGAATAATGCACCGGGCGCCGATCCGGACCTCCTCGCGGATAGTTGCATTAGGATGAATGACCGTGTCCGGCCCTATCAGTGAGCCCCGACCCACGTATGCGCCGGCGTAGAGCACGGCATTGTCGCCAATCACGCACCCGCTGGCGATCCGGACGTGAGCGTCTATGGCCACGTTCTTGCCTAACTTGACCGTGTCGTCGACAATGGCCGTGGGATGAATCCCCGTGGGATGGCTGAGCGGGGAGGGCTGGAATCGCTGAAGGACGCGTAGGAACGCGTCATACGGGTTGGTTACCTGAATGAGCGAAACCGGCTCCGGCGCCTCCTTGATGTCCAGGGGGGCCAGCACGGCGGAAGCCTTGGTCTCGTTAACGTAAGGCCGGTAACGGTCACTGGCCACAAAGGTCAAATCGCCCGGATTCGCCTGCCGGATGCCGCTCAGGCCGGTGATGGAGATGGTCTTGTCCCCGATCACCTTGCCGCCGACCAAGTCGGCTATTTCGGCGACGGATGTCTTCATTGTTGGCAAAGGAAACTAACGGGACGCTAACGCGCGGGGCGTCCGCGCTCCATCCCTCTCCTTGATTGTGGCGCTCCCTCCGCAACGAATGGAAGAGGCAGCTGGCTGGCCCCGCACTCGGAACGCGCGGCCAGCCTTCGCTCCTTCGATTCGCTTAAAGCAGATCAACCCTCTTGCGTAAGAGGAGAGCCGGATTCTGGGCTCTAGTTTCCGGCCCTGTAGTTGCTATTGATGCGCTCAATAACGCGGCTGGTCATGTTCAAGGGCGAGCTGTGGTACAAGACGCCGCCAAGGTTGGGATCGCCATCGAAAATGAGGTGGTAGTTCTCTTCAATGCCAATCTCTTCCACCACTTCATTGATTTCCGCTTGCAGTTGGCTGATAAGCCGGTTGGCCTGCCGGTTGATCTCGCTGTCCCATTCCTCGTGCTGACGCTGGATCCGGCGGAGGTCCCGCTCAATGTCATCGCGTTCGGCGAGGGCTTCCGTCTCGGACAGGCTGGCGCGCCGTTGTTCGAACTGTTGTTGCTGTTCCTGGACCTCGCTTAGCATCTCGTCTATTTCCTGTTCCCGCTGCCGCACGAGTTGATCCAGTTGTTCCATTTGGTCTTGTTGTTTTTCGTAGGCGTCGTAAACCGCTTTCCGGTCCACAACGGCGATTTTATACTGCCCATCTGGTGTGGTGTCCTGAGCGAAGCCAAGCCCTGTGGCCGCGATATAGAACACTACGGAAAGAGTGAGTACTCCCAGGATGACGTTCTTGCCAAGTTTCACGATGAGCTGTCCTTCTGTTTCGGGGCAATGCCCTTTGGCGTCTCAAAAAACAGACTTGTCCGCCCGCATCAGCGAGCACGTGGAGCCAAGGCGGCGCGTCACAGGCTGTTGGCCGCTGATTCCCTGTAGGGGGGCTCCAAACCAAGCCAAAGTATAACAGGGTTCCCATGAGGGCCGCAAATGCTTTGTACGCGGTCCTATTCCGGAGCGGGAGCGGGTTCGCGCGCCGCGGAGAGATGGCCCAGCAGGGCGCTGTGCACGGCGCCATTCGAGATTAGGATGCCCTCCTTACCGTCGAACAGCGCGAGGGGAGAGCCGTCCAGGCGGCTGGCGGTTCCGCCAGCTTCCTCCACAATGAGCTGCCCCGCCGCGTAATCCCACGGACTCAGGCCCACGTGCACGTAAGCCTCCGCCTCGGCTGCGGCGACGGCGCACAAGGCCACGGCGGCGGAACCCTCGCAGCGCAGTTGCCCGGCTGCGTGGATGACTTGGCCGAGGGATTCGAGTGTAGCCTCGCGGTCTTCCGGAACCGAGAAATCCACTTCCACCCGGGCGCGGCCGAGTTCCCCGTGTGGGGAGACCTGAAGCGGTTGGGTGTTGCGGGTCGCGCCGCAATTGCGTTCGGCGAGGTACAAATCCTGGGTGACAGGCATTGCGATGCCCGCCGCGGAAATCTCACCGTTACGAACGAAAGCGATGGAGATGGCGAACGCGGGGAAGAGACCGCGAAGGAAGTTCTGCGTCCCATCGATGGGATCAATAACCCAGCAGCGGGACGGCGGTGTGTCTGGATGCTGGTCCAGTCCCTCCTCTTCCGCTATCACCGTGTCCGTGGGAAATGACTTGCTGATCCGGTTGACGATCTGGCTTTGAGCCGCCACGTCAACTTCCGTGAGCAGATCATTGGCCCCATTCTTTTCTTGCACCCGCAGACGCGTCCGGCCGGCATACTTGGCCTTTACGTACGCGGAAGTCTCGCGGAGGATTAACTCGATTAGGTCGAGTTCATTCATGGCGCGGCCACCATATGTTGGGCTTTCCTCTTGTTGCTCCCGGAATCCCTTGAGATGCCGCTGACATCCTTGCGGCTCAGGGAAGCAAGCTGAAGCGAAGAAGGCTGTCCCCATTGTTGCTTGCGTGTGTGTGGGCTGGCAGTGTCTCAGCCAGAGCCTCTAGGCTAACACTCCACGCCCAATGAACGCAAAGCCGCGAATGTTCTGTTCGCGCGCGAACCCCGGCATGACCGCCGTTCCGGAACAAGGGGCAGAGAATTTCTTTGCGCGCATACCTGAAAATTGTGAGCCGAAAGGTTGCATCAACAGCCTGTATGCGCTAACATTTGACAAGACAGTACTAGATTCCTTTAGTGACGCCAAAGTAGTGACGAAAAAGCCGGAAGGGGCGTGAAGTTTCGCGGCTGCCCGCAATCGGGTATGACGGCGCCGCCGTGGGACGGTAGGCCGCATGGGGCGGCAGAGGGCCAGGATGTCGGGTTGAGGAGCAACGGCCAGTGAGCGAACAAGACGAACAACCCAGAGACGAGAAGACACGGCTCTGCCGGAGCTGCCGCATGGAAATCAGCGTGCTGGCTGTCAAATGCCGGTTCTGCGGCGAGACGGTCGAGCGTCCCCGGCAGGAAACCCGGAAACTGACGGTCGAGGATCTGGGCGGCGAGCGCATTCGCGATTATTTGCCCTCGAGCGATGTCGCGAACGCGCTGGAGAGTTTTCGCGCGGAAATGGCCTCTCCGTCTTCACAAGGGAATGCGGGAAAGAATGCGTTGCCGCCCCTGGACGAGCACAGCCAGGCGATGGCCACGGCGGTTTCGTATTACGCGCCCGCGGTTCCCGCCGTGGAGCGGCCCGCGCCCGGCGATGCGTGGAAGCGCAAGGTGGCCTACGTCGGGGCGTTTGCGGCCGCATTGCTTGTGCTATATCTCGGAGGCTTGCTGGTGGGGGCGATGATTCGCGAGTACCGCGAGGAGCAACCCCCTCAAGATACGTTCCAAAGTCAGGCCCCGGCGTTGATGGAGCAAGGCGCGCCCCCCGTGGATGTATTGGAGGCGGCCGCCGGGGCGGTGCGGCATGAGAGCACGCCCGCCCACCGGGCGCAACTGGAGCAAGCGCGGGCTCTGGTGATCGATGAAGTGCAAGGGCTCCTCAATAGCGAGGAGTGGCGGCGATCCCATTTGCAACAGGCCGGCGCCATCGCCAATCGCGCCTATTCCGTGGATTCTGGCGAGCCGATCAGAAGGCTTCGAGATAGAGTCAACGAGGAACGATGGGCCTACAATATGCTCATCAGGGACATCGACGAGTCAGCCGGCGAGACGGAGGTCCGCCTGAGCCTTCTCCATCCCTACGAAGACGATCGGGAGGTGACGGTGCGCGCCGGCGATATGGTCGAGGAGCGCTTCCGGATTAGCTCCATCAATACACGGGGAAATCACGTGCGAATGGTGGACACCCTGCGGGATGACCGGAGCTTGACGCTTGACATAACAGGAGACATTCGATAGAACCGGCGCCCCCGCGCGGTGGGAGCGGCCTATGTTCGCGTTGCGAACCACGAATCGCAGTCGCTATTCTTAGCTTCAACGGGGCGCGCTCCGTCAACCCGTAAAAGGAGTTTTCAACCAATCGTTATGAGTATTTCCCTACGCTTCGGCGCGATAGTCCTGATCGCTGTCACACTTGTTTCCTGCCAGCATTTTCGGCGTGGCGGGCCCGTTCCGGAAGAACTGACGCAGGCCGATGGCGCCGTGCGGCAGCCGTTGAGTCCCGATGAGCTTGAATCGGCCTTGCTGGAGCGGGTGCGGACGCACATCGAGGCCGCTCACGAGGCCCAGGAGGAACGGCGCCGCCAGGTCCGTTACCAACGGCCCTTCTATTTTCGGGAATACGCGGAGTACCCCGAGGGGGTAGGGGGCGTCACAACGCGGATTGAACCCACGGACTCACGCATCACGCCGTATACCGCCACGGTGGAGATACCCCGCACCCGGTTTTCCACCCGGATGTACCGTTCCGCCGAGGCGGCTCGCCAGGATTCCAATTTTTTTCGCAGCCTAGGTGTGGAAAGACATTCGTATGAACTCCGGAACAACCGCTGGGTGAAGACAGGAAGGTTGTTTGTGGCGGAACGCACGGAGGAATACGTGGACGGACAATGGCGGCCTGTCCAGGAAGTGGCGGCGCGCAGTCCAGAACCAGAACCGCCGGGCTGGCTCCGGCGCACGTGGAACACTATCGTTGGGCCGTAAGGCGGCACGGGCTACCAGCCCGTGATTCATGGCCTGGTAGGCCATGCCACCTCCAAGCGAATTCAGTGCGGAGGTCAACAAGTTTGGGCTTGGCGCTTTACCTCGGGCTGTTGTCTTTTCCGAACGAACAGGCGGGGTGTTTCCTAGGTCTCTGCAAAGCTATGTAGCGAGAGGCCTGTTACCTTCGGTTCAAACTACTCGGCGCCGCGCCGGGTCCAGAGAACAGCATAACAGGGCGTGGCGGAACCGGCGCAACGCCCCTTTCGCTAGCCGTGGGGTTCTCGCAGTTTCCCCGGAAGGGGGACCACAATGTGTGCGAAACCATTTGCCAATCACACGGGGCCGGCTCTACCGGTTCCGGCATCAGCAGAAGGAGAACAGCCTACACATGGCTCTTATCGCCGACCGTATGGGGAGCATTGACGCTAGCGGCATACGCAAAGTGTTCGCGTTGGCCGCGTCTCTTGAGAATCCTATCAACCTAAGCATTGGACAGCCCGATTTCGACGTGGACGAGATGGTGAAGGACGAAGCCATCGCGCAGATCCGGGCCGGCTACAACAAATACACCCAGAGTCACGGCGATGAAGGGCTCCGGGCGGCGGTGAAGCATTACTATCACCGGCGTTTCGGCGCCAGCCTGGACCATGTGTTGATCACGTCGGGGGTATCGGGCGGCCTGTTTCTCAGCCTCATGGCGTTGGTGAATCCGGGGGACGAGGTCATATTCGGGGATCCCTATTTCGTCATGTATAAGCAGCTCGTAAGTCTACTTGGGGGGCGCTGCGTTCCCGTGGATACATACCCCGATTTCCGGCTGAAGGCGGATGCCGTGGAGCAAGCCATCACCGAGAAAAGCAAGGTACTGCTGGTCAACACCCCGAGCAATCCTACCGGCGTGACCTTGAACCGGGACGAACTAGCCGCGCTGGCGGATGTCGCGCGGCGCCATGACCTTTTCGTCATCTCCGACGAGATCTACGAGCAGTTTCACTACGAGGGCAAGGCGGAGTCCATGGCGGGGTTGTACGACAATGCGCTGATTTTGAACGGCTTCTCGAAGAACGCGGCCATGACGGGCTGGCGCGTGGGGTACGCCGCGGGGCCAGAGGAGGTCATTCAACAGATGACCACGCTCCAGCAATACACGTTCGTGTGCGCGCCGTCCTTCGCCCAGAAGGCCGCCATCGTCGCTTTGGAGAACGATCCCGTTGAACGTATCGTCGCGTACAAAGAAAAATGTAGACTGCTGGTGGATAACCTATCGCCACGGTTTCAATTGACCCAACCCAATGGGGCGTTTTACGCGTTTCCAAAGGCGCCATCGGGCGACGGCGACCGGTTTGTCGAGAAAGCCATCGAAAACAATGTGCTGATTATTCCAGGCAGTGTGTTCAGCGAGCGTGACTCCCATTTCCGGATTAGCTTCGCCGCCGCCAATGACACCATTCTTCGTGGTGTCCAAGTTCTAAACCGGTTGGCGGAAGCAGATTGAAAATCGCCGCTTAAGTCGACACGAAAGCGTTAGGAAGCCATGTATATTGTTCAGGTTTATGTCCATGTGAAGGAGGACCAGGTAGAGGCCTTCCGCAAGGCCTCGGAAGCCAATGCCCGCGAGAGCTTGAAGGAGCCGGGCGTGGCGCGGTTCGACGTGTTGCAGCAACAAGACGATCCC
>PUOI01000226.1 GCA_003552765.1 Candidatus Hydrogenedentota bacterium
CTTCACCGCGGTGGATAGTGTGGACCTCTCCATTGAAGAAGGGGACATCTTCGGCTTTCTCGGGCCGAACGGCTCGGGCAAGACCACCCTGATCCGGATGCTGTGCGGACTCCTCCTTCCTACTTCGGGGGAGGCCAAGGTCATGGGGCGCGACGTAATCCGCGAAAGCGAGTCGATCAAGCAGACCATCGGCTACATGTCCCAACAGTTCAGCCTATACACCGATCTCACGGTGATGCAGAACCTGCGCTTTTATGCGAGCATTTACGGCGTCCCCCGGCGGCAGATGAGCGAACGAATCGAGGAAGCGATCGACATCGTGGACCTTCACCGCTACCGCAAGCGTCAAGCCGGGAAACTTTCGGGCGGCTGGAGGCAGCGCCTGGCTTTGGCCTGCGCCCTGGTCCATCGGCCCCGCCTCATGTTCCTTGACGAACCCACCGCCGGCATTGATCCCGTGGCGCGGCGGGACCTCTGGAATTTGCTCTTCACGCTGTCCGGGCGCGGGGTCACGTTCTTCGTCACCACCCACTACATGGACGAAGCCGAGCGGTGCAGTCACGTCGGATACATCTATTTCTCGAAACTCATCGTCTGCGGCTCGCCTGCCGAACTCAAAGAACTGCCCGAAGTTTCCCCGGCTGGAACGATGCGCCTCGAGGTGCGTTGCGAGCGGCTCACAGCAGCCATGCAGCGGCTCAACAATTATTCTTATGTGCATGAGGCCACCATTTTCGCTGACTCCATTCACGTGCTGGCGGACGAGGGGTACGCCGAGCAACTGGCGGCCGACCTCGAAGACGATAGGTACGGCAAACCCACCGTGCTGCGCATCCCCCCCACGCTCGAGGACGTCTTCGTGACGTTGACCCGGGAAAGGGACAACAACCGCCATGTTTAGGGGGATGCGTTCGATTATCTACAAGGAAGTGATCCATATCTTCCGGGATCCGCGAACCTTCCTTCTCATGCTGTTCCTCCCCAGCGTCCAGCTCACGATCTTTGGGTACGCCATCGACCTCGACGTGAAGGACATCCCGACCGTGGTGTACAACCTGGACGGCCGGGAACCGAGCCGGGACTTGCTCAACACGTTTGCGAATTCCGGCTATTTCGCGCTCGATTACACGGCTTTTTCCGATGAGGAACTCGTGAACACGATCGTACGCGGCCATGCCAAGGTGGCCTTGAAGATCCCGCCCCACTACACGGACGACCTGCTCCGGGACCGCCCCACGAGCATACAAGTCCTCATCGACGGCAGCGACAGCACCGTGGCCATGCAGGCGCTTAACGTATCCAACGCCATTGCCCTGCGGGAAAGCATGGACATCGCCGCCGAAACCCTCAACGGCCCCGAAGAAGCGCCCGTCGAGATGCGCTCGCGCATGCTGTTCAATCCGGACATGCGCACGGCGAATTTCATGGTGCCGGGCTTGGTGGGGGTGGTGCTTCAGACCATCACCATGCTGCTGACCAGCTTCGCCATCGTGCGCGAGAAGGAAAACGGCACCCTCGAACAGCTCATGGTCACCCCCGTCTCCCGGCTCGGGCTCATGATAGGCAAACTGGTCCCCTATTGCGTCATCGGGATCGCGGAAGTGGTGTTCCTGCTGACCATCATGCGGTTTCTCTTTCAGGTCCCCATAACGGGCAGCCTGCTATTATTGGCGGTGTTCTCGATGATCTTCATCTTCACCGTGCTGGGATTCGGCCTGCTAATTTCAACGTTCGCCGACAATCAAATCCAAGCCCTCCAGTATTCTTTCGTCATCCTGTTGCCATCCGTGTTGCTGTCCGGTTTCATGTTCCCCTTGGAGAACATGCCCTACGCCGTCTACCTCATCGGGCGAATCGTGCCCGTGACCTATTTCATTGAGATCCTCCGAGGCATCATTCTTCGGGGCGCGGGTTTGTCCGAGCTGTGGACGCAGGGATTAGTGCTAGCGGGAATGGGCTTGGCTCTGCTCTCGGTTAGCACACTCCGTTTCCGAAAAACCCTATAGAGCGGTGGCGCCAGAATGGAGAGAAGGCTTACATTCCAGCCACAAGCGATAACTTCTCTGGGTAGCTCCCCTGCACCTTTGCAAGCCTCTCCATAGGAAACGGCGCATGGGGAACTATCATCCCCATGCGCCGTTCGGCATGCGACAGGCAAAGCCACTTTAATAGCGCAGGATAAGACCAATGCGGTCATGCTCGGACAAGTCGCCGTCCGGCAAGAAGATTACGTGACCGCCTTTGGCGATGACGGCTTCGACGATCTCATCCACTGCGTCGTCGATGATGCTGGGCGAGGTTTTGTCCTCCGCGGGTTGAATGGCCCAGCCATCCTCACTGGGCAGAGCGGGATATTCGAAGCCTTCTTCCACCACTAGCAGGTGGCCGCGTCCTTGATGAGCCAATTGCCAGATTTCCTCAACCCCTGCGGCGAACCGCCGCGCCTTGAACGCGTCTTCAATTTCCTGACGAACTTCGCGGCGGCGCCGGTTGAAGTACTCCTCCTCTTTTTCCCAAACCACTTCCGCCAACTTGTGGACAGGGGTATCATCATAGTTGCCATACACTCGGGCCACGACGCAATCTTTGTTCTTGGAAACCTCGTCGAAATGGGCTTGATGCCGGTCTATACCAACGACCACCAACGGAAGATTGTCTTTGTTGGCGATCTTCGTGAAAGCTTTGTCCACCTCGCGGAAGAAGTGGCGATGGCGCTCCTTTAGATAAGCCGACGGTTCAATCCCCGTGCCCGCGGGCAGCGGCTCATCCCCGCCCGGCCCCGTGAAATAGCGAGGGAAACCGTGCTCCTCGACCTCAATGAGCGTATCGCCTGAACCTTCATACAACCGAGTAGGTTTCTCGCTGAGGACCAGCACCCAGTAGCGGTAGTTGCGGTTCATCGCGTAGACCAGTTCGCGCGTAGCAAACGTCTCATTCACTATGGCGCAGGCCTTTGGCGAAAAGGGGAGCCTAAAGGTGCGCTCATAGTATTGGTTCACATAAAGCGCCAGTCCGTCGAGATTATAGCGATGGTCGATACGGTTGGCCATGCGCCAGAGCCGATCGATACAGGATTCGTACTCGCGCCGCTCGAACTCTTGCGACAAGCGCTGCTCCGCCTCCCGAATCAAGTTCTTGAGGAGGATGGGATCCTGCTCGTTTTCGGGGGCCGTCCGATGAGTTGGCGCTAGAATGCTGATGGATGGATAAGTGCTCATTGATTGGAGGGTCAGGATATCGCTTCTGTTCATGTGGTAGAGTCTCCTTTTTGTTTGGATTTGGATGCGGAGAAGCGAGACGGGATCCCCCAAGGTAGCCACCACCGCAGTACTTAACTGCCATGAAAAGGTGTGACGCTATTATATACTACACAACAGGGTTTTGTCATCTTGGGGTTCCGGTGGCCGTTTGGGGTAAAATGAGGCATCATCAAGCGAGAGATGCATAAGTCGCGGCCAATCCATGACAGAATGCGGGAGTCCATGACCGAATATCAAGATAGTTCACAAGAGGCGCGAACAAAAGTCGCGGGGATCGTTGCTCAAGGGCGGATGGTCATCCGGCTTTCCGTCATTACCGTCCTTACGTTTGGCGGGCTGATGGCGCGCCTAGTCACCCTGCCCGTGACCTTGGCGATACCCCGCTGGGAAGCGCCCGTTCGAGCCTGGATCATGCAACTCTGCGCCATGGCGCTCGTGTGGGTGGCGGGGGTGCGGATTCGACACGCCGGCGAACCTCCGCAGCGGCCCTTCTATCTGGTGTCAAACCATGTCACGTTCTTGGACATTCTCATTCTGGCGGGATATACGGGAGCGGTGTTCGTCGCGAAGTCGGAGGTCCAGGGCTGGCCCGTGGTTGGGTTCCTCAGCCGTTTGTTCAACGTGATCTTCATCCGCCGGGAGGATATCCGCGACACACGGCGCGTCAACGAAGCGATTCGCGCGGCGTTGGCTGATGGCCATGGCGTCGCCATATTCGCCGAGGGGGGCATTGGCCCCGGCGATCACATCGAACGCTTCAAACCGTCCCTTCTGGAACCGGCCGCGCAGGCGGGCTATCCCGTGTATTGGGCCGTGCTCAACTACGACACGCCCGAGGGTTGCCCCTCCCCCTCGGAGGTGGTGTATTGGCGCAAGGGCGTGCCCTTCGCGCGTATGATGCTTGGCATACTCCGAATGCCTCGCGTGCATGCCGAACTCATTTTTGGGGATCAGCCCAGCCGGGCGAACAACCGCAAGCAACTCGCCGAGGAGTTACACCGTGAGGTGAGCGGCCGCTTCAAACCCCTGGTGTGAATGGCGGCAGGTCTTCCACGCGAATACACGCGGCGCGGTGACTTTCCCGGTGTTCGTCAAGCGGCGGGACCTCTCCGGCGCACGCCGCCGTGGCGTGGGGACAGCGTGGATGAAAGGCGCAGCCCCTGGGCGGATTCATGGGAGACGGCGGCTCTCCCCCTAGAAGGATGCGTCTCCGCGCGTGTTCCTTCTCGGGATCGGGCACGGGAATGGCGCTGAGCAGCGCGCGCGTATAGGGATGCAGCGGATTCGTGAAGATCCGCTCTCCCTCCCCCAACTCAACAATGTGGCCGAGGTACATCACCGCGATGCGATCGGCCAAGTAACGGACCACGCCAAGGTCGTGGGCGATGAAGATAAGCGTGAGGTTGCGCTCCCGGCACAAGCGGGTGAGCAGGTTGAGGATTTGCGCTTGTACGCTGACGTCAAGGGCGGACACGGGCTCGTCGGCGATGAGCAACTCCGGCTCCAGCCCCAGCGCGCGGGCGATGGCGAGCCGTTGGCGCTGGCCGCCGCTGAATTCGTGGGGGTACTTATAGAGATGCTTGGGCGAAAGGCCCACCTGCTCCATGAGCGCCTCCACCCGCTGGCGAACCTCGCCCCGCCGCGCCAAGCCGTGCGCCAGCATGGGTTCGGCGATGGCGTCGAGCACGGTCATGCGGGGATTAAGCGATGAGTAGGGGTCCTGAAAGATCATCTGCAAACGGGGCCGAAAGCGCCGGAGCTGTTCGCGCTTCAGCGCCGTGACATCGCGCCCGTTGTACAGGATCTGTCCCTCGCTGGGTTTGACGAGTTGGAGGATGGTGCGCGCAAGCGTGGACTTGCCGCATCCCGACTCCCCCACCACCCCAAGGATCTCCCCAGCGGGCACTTCGAGCGTCACACCATCGACCGCTTTGACCAGGCCCACCTGCCGATCAAACAGCAGGCCCTTCCGCACGGGGAAATGGGTCTTCACGTCGCGTAACTCAAGCAACGGGGCCGTCATAGTCCCTCCTCCTGCACGCGGAGGCAGGCCGTTTCATGGTTCGGCGCGACGGGCTTCAAGGTCATCGGCTCTGTCCGGCACCGTTCCACGGCGAACTCGCAGCGCGGCGCGAAGGGGCATGCCGGGAGATCGCCCGCGAGGTCCGGCGGCATGCCTGGAATCGTGTAGAGCGCGCTCCCCTTGGGCTGAGCCGCAGGTAGGGACGCCATGAGCGCGCGTGTGTAGGGATGGCGGGGCTCGTGGAACAAGGACGAAACGGCGGCGGACTCCATGATGCGTCCCGCGTACATCACCGCGACCCGCTCGCACGTGTTGGCGATGACCCCGAGATCATGCGTAATAAGGAGCATGGCCATGCCGATCTCCTGCTGTAGGGCCTTAATCAGTTCAAGAATCTGGGCCTGCACGGTCACGTCGAGCGCCGTCGTGGGCTCGTCCGCGATAAGCAACGCTGGCCGGGTGCTCAAGGCCATGGCGATCATCACCCGCTGCCGCATGCCGCCCGAGAATTGGTGGGGGTACGCCTCCATGCACCGTTCCCCGTCTTGAATGCCGACCGAGGCGAGGCTCTCCAGCGCGCGCCGGCGCGCGGCGCGGCGGTCAAGGTCCAAGTGCAGCCGCAAGGGCTCCACGAGTTGCCGCCCAATCTTCATGTAGGGGTTTAGCGCCGTCATGGGATCCTGAAAGATGATGGAGATGGCCTTGCCCCGGACCCGGCGCTTGTCCTTCTCCCCCATTTCAAGCAAGTCCCGGCCCTGAAACACGGCGGACCCAGACGCAATGCGTCCCGGCGGACATTGGATCAGGCCAAGAAGCGAATAGACGGACACCGATTTGCCGGAACCCGATTCGCCCACGATCCCAAGCGTTTCCCCTTCCCCAAGGGTGTAGCCAATGCCATCCACGGCGCGGACGACGCCCCGGCGCGTGTGAAAATGCGTGGAGAGGTTGGCAACTTCAAGAAGCGGCATCGTCAGTCCTCCGACACGCGGGGATCAAGGGCGTCGCGCAAGCCATCGCCCAGGAAATTCAGCGCGAAGAGCGTCACGGACAGGGCGATGCTCGGGAAGATAAGGAGCCATGGATACTCCTCCATGGTTTCGACGCCCTCGTTAATGAGCACCCCCCACGAACTCATGGGCGCTTGCACGCCCAGCCCGAGGAAACTGAGAAAGGCTTCGAGCAGCATGACGTTGGGGATGGTCAGCGTGGTGTACACAATGATCGGTCCCAGCGCGTTCGGGATGAGATGGCGCAGGATGATGCGCCGCCGCCGCAAACCCAACACGTAACACGCTTCAATGAACTCCTTCTGGCGTAGCGACATCACCTGGCCCCGGACGATGCGCGCCATGGTGAGCCATTCCACGGCCCCAATGGCGACAAAAAGCAGGACGATGTTACGGCCGACAAACACCATGAGAATGATGACGAAGATGGTGAAGGGCAAGGCGTAGAGGATGTCCACGATGCGCATCATCGCGGAATCCACGCGCCCGCCGGAGAATCCAGCGATTGTGCCGTAGAGCACCCCCACGACCAGGCTGACCGCCGTCGCCGCCAGCCCCACCATGAGCGAAATCCGGCCGCCATAGAGCACACGGGTGAAAAGGTCGCGCCCGAGCTGGTCCGTTCCGAACCAATGCTCGCCGCTTGGCGGGGTCGCGCCCATGAGAATGTCCTGGTCGTCATAGCCGTGGGGCGCAATCCACGGCGTGGCGAGCGCCACGATGCCGAGCACACACAGGATCCCGAGCCCAGTCACCGCCGCCCGGTTCCGCGCGAGCCGCCGCCATGCGTCCCGCCAGAGCGAACTCTGGGCGGTCACATCGGGAATGCCTGTATCGCCATCCGTCAGTAGTGTCACGAATGTATCAATCCTGAGCCTGTTGAATATGGAATCGCGCATGCAGCGCCCAAACGCGGCAATGCGTTTGTGGAAAGCGTGCGTGATTGTACCGGTATCCCCCCTCGTAATGCCAGCGGACTCGATCGCCCCAATCGCCGGATAGGGCGGTGTGCGGGGCGTTTACATCCCCCGGCCCTTCGGGTCACCCCCTTCAAAGGGGTAATTGTGAGCCCCCGGACCTTCCCAAGGGGGAATCGTATCGCCGATTTCCGGGCCGCCTATGTGCCGGCAAGATGCCGGCGGTACGTATTATTCCCCCTTTGAAGGGGGATCAAGGGGGATGTTCTTCCTTGAAGCGGCGGCCTTATCCGGCGATTGGGGGATCGAGACTCCGGAGAACGTGAAGAAATTGGTTTCGTTTACCGACAAAAGGAGGTGATGGAAACCCTCCTTCGCACGAAATAGGATGGGTTTTATGTACAACACGCAATTATTTATACTCAGTTTCGCACGGCTTGCCGTAGCCCTATCGAACGAGATCCCCTAGGGCGGGGTACCCAACAGGGCCGGGAGAAGGCCTAAGGTAGCTCCACGGGATGATTCTATTTGGGACAGAGCCAAACCCGCGCCAAAGGCGCGCTAGCGAGTAGCCTAGGGCAAGCGAAGCGCAGCCCTAGGATGGCGCCCCCCGAATGTCCGTCCTGAAGGGACGAAACAAAGGCGCGGGGCTCGCTTCGGTCCCTTCAGGACCGATGTCGGGAGGCAACCTGTGACCTAGGGGTGCGCCTCGCTTGCCCTAGGCTACTCGCTCATGGCGCCTTCAGCGCCATGCACTATATAGTGGAACCGCCCGTTTGAAAGGCCATATACCAGCGGCGAAAGCCGCCCAAACATCCGAGGCAAGAAAGCGACAACAACAATGCAGTATCAGTACCTCTATTCTTCATCTTCCATGCAGCAACCCCCTTCCCACTCCTCCCTTCCGCCGCTTTTAAGCTGTGCGTGGCTTATCGGACTTCTTCTGCTCCTTCTACCCTACCTCGCCGAGGCTGAGGACACCGTTGGCGTCGGAGTGCTTGCGTATCAGGGCGTTGAACGCAGCCCGGGGCAGTGGCCCACGACAGCGGACTCTCTCAGCGACGAGGTCTTGGAACACGAATCCGACAGTGTTCCCCTGCGCTTTGAAGAGGGCGAGCCCCCCGTGCGGACAGCCTCTGTGGATTTTTCCATTGCCAGTAGCCATCCCTATTGGACCGCTGCGGGCGCCGGCCTCCTCATCCTTATGAGCGCGTCGCTCGCGGGCGTGTACACGTTCAACCGCAGACTGCAACGAACATCTGCTCAATTGCGGGAAAACGAGAGCTATCTAGATGCAACGCTTCATTCCATAGGGGACGGGGTAATCACCTGTGACATGAATAGGGCCATCGTGAAGCTTAACCCCGTGGCGGAGAAGCTCACCGGCTGGAGCACGCACGAGGCGGCGGGCCAGCCCGTGGACGAGGTCTTTCACATTGTCAACGCCAAGACCCGCGCGCGAGCGGAGAACCCGTTGGAGAGAGCCCTGCGGGAGGGTACGGTGGTTGGGTTGGCCAACGACACGGCCCTAATCGCGCGCGACGGCTCCGAGTTCCAGATCGCCGACAGTTGCGCGCCGATAGCCGACGCAGCAGGCCATACGTTGGGCGCCGTGCTCGTGTTTCGGGACGTCACCGAGGAGTACCGCCTGCGCGAGGAACTCGCCGAGCAGCAAAAACAAATCAATTATGTCCTTGGCGTTACGAATACCGGCTTCGACATCATCGATTCCGAGTTCAATTTGCGCGA
>PUOI01000059.1 GCA_003552765.1 Candidatus Hydrogenedentota bacterium
GGCCATCCCCGGTGATGCGGAGGGCTATCCCGAAACCTTTGGGTACAACGAAGAGACTAAGACCCTGCATGTGGGGGAAGGCGAATTCGCCCCCGTGACTCTCGAGGTTTACGAGTTCGAGGTCTCCGGACTGAAGGTGGTCCAGTCTTGGCTCAAGTACCGCATGAAACACGGCGCGGGCAAGAAATCCTCGCCACTGGATGATATCCGGCCCGAACAATGGACCAGCGCATTCACCACGGAACTGCTGGAACTCCTTTGGGTGCTGGAGGCTACCATCAAGAGCTATCCCGAGCAGGCGAGGCTATTGGAAGCCGTCACAAAGCGCGAGTGTTTCCAAGCCCGCGAACTGCCCGAAGTCCCTGAGTTCATGCGCAAGCCGCCCAAGGCTCAACCGCCGGATGGCGGGCTGTTCGACATAGGCAATGGGGAATGATGGCCATGGTCCTTATTGCCGCCGAAATTGCTGTGCTTTTTGTGTTGGTATTCGCGAACGGGTTTTTCGCCATGTCGGAGATCGCCGTGGTGTCCGCGCGCAAGACGCGGCTGGAGCGTGATAAAGAGCAGGGCGATTTAGGGGCGGCGGCCGCCTTGGACCTCACGCAGGAACCGAGCCAATTCCTTTCCACCATTCAGATTGGCATCACGCTCATCGGCATCACGGCCGGCGCTTTCGCCGGGGCCACGCTCGCCGAACAACTCAGCGAACGTTTGGAGACCATCGCGTGGCTGGCGCCGTACAGCGAGGTTGCGGGACTCGGGATAGTGGTCGTGGCGATCACTTATGTGCAGCTGATCGTTGGGGAACTGGCGCCGAAGCGGTTGGCCCTGAGCGACCCCGAGCGCATCTCTGCGCGCGTGGGCCGCTTGATGAAGACGCTATGCTGCGTGGCGTACCCGGTCGTGCGGATCCTGAGCTGGTCGACGGATGTCGTGGTTTGGGCGCTTCCCGGCAGGAGCGTGAGACAACCAGAGCTTGTGGAGGATGAGATTCGGTTGTTGGCGCAGCAGGCCGCTCACGCGGGGGCATTCACTGAGTTGGAGCGGCAAATGCTGGAGCAGGTCCTGCGCTTGAGCGAGCGGAGAGTCCGGGGGCTGATGACGCCGCGCGGAAAAGCGGCTTGGCTTGATGTCCGCGCCAGCCGAAAGACCATTGAGAACCTGTTATCCGGCCATTTCTATAGTTACTTTCCTGTGGCGGACGGCAACCTCGACCACGTTTTGGGCGTGGTTCACAGCAAGGAATTGCTTGTCCGCAGTCTGAGCGGCGAACCCATAGCGCTTCGCGATCTGCTTCGCGAGCCGCTTTACGTGGACGAGGATCTCACGGTGCTGAAGGCTGTTGAACTCTTTCGGGATCAGCGCATCCCGGTCGCCTTGGTCACGAACGCCGAAGGGCGCGTCAGCGGGCTCGTCACCACCACGGATATCCTTGACGCTATTGGAGGGGACATGCCGTTGCCCGGCACGCCGCCCGAAGCGCCCGCAGAGGCGGGCGAACAGGATTCGTGGCTGCTGGACGGATGGGAATCCATGGATTACGTCGAACAGCTCGCGGAAGATGGGAGCGGCGCGGAGCCTGCGCCAGAGCACGCCCGCACCGTGGGGGCTTTTGTGACGAGTCAAGTGGGGGAACCGCCCGATGCGGGGACGGCGTTTGAATGGCGCGGTCTCCACTTCGAGGTGATCGCCGTAAGCGGAAGCCGCATCGACAAAGTGTTCATTTACCGGCCCCGTGTACGGCCCTCAAGCGCCGGAGACGATTCGGAATAGGGCTCGGTCCATACGAAAATCGTGGACCACACCCGCGCCAGAGGCGCGATAGCAATTAGCCTGGGGCAAGCGAAGCGCAGCCCCAGGATAGGACGTCCCCTCACATGTCCGTGCTGAAGGTACGGAACAAAGGCCGGGCGTCTGCTCCGGTCCCTTCAGGACCGATTGTGTGGACGGCCAGTGACCTAGGGCTGCGCTTCGCTTGCCCTAGGCTACTCCCCGTGGCGCCTTCAGCGCCATGCACACTCACCGTTGGGCCGTGTGTCCCGTGCGCGTCAACTATGAAATGCGAAGTCACTGGAAACGCCTTTCTCGGTGTGTCGCCCATACGATTGACGCACAACGATGTGCAACAAAGACTGGTTTGGAACCATGGCCACTTCAGACGCAATCGCAACATCCACACAAATTTAGGGCGGAGTACGTACCGATCTGGCATGCCGGCGTGTGTTCGGGCTAATACCGCCAGACGGAGCCGTCGGGGAAAAGCGTGTAGAAGTCGAAGCTTCCGCTGACGGGGTCGATGTCGACAACCTTCCCGCCGCGGTTGAGCCGATCGCCGCCGTAGCCGCCATGGCCGGTGGTTCGGCCGTACGCGAGGAGCACGCCGTCCTTTTCCGTGGCGAAATCGTTGATGTGACTGTGTCCCACGAAGCACGCGCGTATGCCGCCTGCGTCGCGGATGCGGGGAAAGAGGGCCCCATCGTCGCCCCAATACAACACTTCTTCCAGGGCGATGCCCCGGTACGCCCCTGCAAGGCGAGCCTCTTCGTATGGTTTGAGGGGGATATGGAAATACGCGATGGCCGGTAGGCCGTCCCCGCGTTTGCGGCGGAGGGTGGCGCATTCGCGCTCCAGCCAGCTCAGGTCGGTGTCGAGGAGCGATTCCGTGTGGGAATTGAGGAAGAAGAGATCCCACAAGGGGGCGCCGCTGTCGTGATGGATGATCGTGACGCGGTAGTTTCCTTCGCCATCTCCGCGCGGGACCACGGCGTTCGGTGTGGCCGCGATGCGTTCGTGGGCGCGGGTCAAGTCATCGGCGTAATCGTGATTGCCCCACGTGAAGGCCCACGGCACGCCCAGGTCGCCCAGCAGCGCCAAGTCCCGTTTCATGCCGGCAAGCGCCTCGCGTTCCGGCAATTCGTCCCCGCACCATATATCGCCGGTGACGGCCAACAGATCGGGCTCGCAATGGCCGATGAGGAGGTGCGCGTCGCGCCACGTGTGGCGATTGGCCTCCTGACATGTGTCGGTGTGAAAGTCGGTGAGTTGGAGGATCCGGAACGTCTGGGCGGGGTTGGTCTCCATTACAGCGTGGATTGGACGGTCAGCGATATGTATCGGGATGGGTTTGGCCATGAATCCGCCTTACTCCACCACGATGTAGAAGCGCTGGCTAACGGTATCTCCCTCGGTGTCCGTCACCGTGACCGCCACGGGATACCGTCCGGGCTCGTCGAAGGTGTGGGTGACCTCCTCCCCGCGGACTGCCCGGCTCCCCTCTCCGAATCGCCATTCCACGCGGCGGATGGCCTCGCGGGGATCATAGCTCACGGAATATCCTCTCACAAAGGGATCGTCCAGAGTAACTGGAAGCCGGCCCGCCGGCGCCCGAACCAGATCAAACACACTGAAGGCCTCTTCCTTGCCCGCTTCGGTGCGCAGGTCGTTATTGATGTCAATCATGCGCAACGGTCCCTTCCCCACCAGCACATCGGCTACCGCCTTCATGGTCTGCTGATGGGCCTCTCGGCCGCCGTAGGCCAACACGATGGCGTCGGCGTCCGTCAACTCCGGCAGGGTGCGCGGATAGCCCAACAGCACCACCACCACCTTCGCCCCGGTGGCCTGAACCTCGCGGATGAGTTCGCGCTGGCCATCAATGCGTTCGTCCGGCGTGAAGACGCACACCAGCGTGCGGAAACCGCCATGCGTGCCGGTTAGCCGGCGAATCTCGAAGTCATGAATCGCGCCAGTGTGCCGGGCCGTGGACATGGGCCGCCGCACAATCTGGCTGAGATGCTCTTCCAGACCCTCGAAAAGCGCGCGTTCCCCAAGGACGCCGGTGACGCCTATGGGGGCATGGGTTTCGTCGCGCAAGGGCAGCACGCCCCGATTCTGCACCAAGGTGATGGAGCGCCGCTCTGCTTCGTACGCCGCTTGGGGATAGGTCTGACGGCGTTCAAGCTGGCGCGCTCTGTTGCGCTCGGGCCGCTCGCGCTCGAGCAACCCATGCTCGTGTTTCATCTCAAGCACTCGCCGGACGGCCCGGTTGACCACGGCGGGATCCATCTCTCCTTCAGACATGGCGTGCGCTATCGAGTCCACGGCGCGGCGCACGCGCGTCCCGGCTTGATTCCACAGGATCATGTCCGCCCCGGCTTCCAGGGCCATTTGCGCGGCGGCGCTGGGCTCCAACACTTCGCTTACATCCCGCGAATCCATGGGACCGGCGATGACCAGGCCGTCGAACCCCATCCTGTCCCGCAACAGCTCGGTTATCACCAATGGCGATATGCTGGAGGGCACACTGCGCGGATCAATGGTGGGCGCGCGCGTGTTCCCCACATGGATGACCTCGGCGCCTGCTTGAATCGCGGAGGAGAAACTCAGCAAGTCGTGCGACGCCAACACGGATTCCGGCGTGTAAAGGACGGGGGGATGGTTGCGCGTGCGATTGCCTCCGCCCCCGGGAAAGCCCATCGGAACCGGCAGCACGTTGCGTCCGCGAAGCTCTCCCACGATGGTTTCGGCCGCCATGGATCCGAAGACCGGGTCGCTGCCCAAGTAATGGACGCTGCCCGGCGCCTGGCGCAGGGTGGGGGCCAATTCCAGGCTGGGGCCGAAATGCATGTTAAACCCTAGCGTCTCGGCGTGTTCCCCGATGAGCCGGGCGAGATTGTTGGTGGCTTCGGGATGATTGGCCGCGGCGAGCGCGAGCATCGAGGGAAACTGCGTGAAGCGGTTGCCCAACGTCCCTTCCCGGCGAGGCAAGTCGAACATGTTCGTTGCGATGAACAGCGGAATCCTCTTCGTCGACTCCGGCGGGGCGTCCCGAAGGGCCGTGACATACGCCGCGGCCGTGGTGGGCTGCCCGACACTAGGCACGATCACCCCGCCCGGCGGATAGTTCCGCATGAAATGCAGGTCTTCCGAATCGGGCCGCGGCGTCCCTTGCAAGGTGACAAACATGAGTTGGGCGACCCGTTCGCGCAAGGAAAGCCGCTGGAACATCGCCTCGACCGGATCCGCCGGCTCCGAACGCTCGTCAACCTCCGGGGTTTCCCTTTCCGCGTCGTCTTGCCCGGGAAGGAAATCCTCGGTCAACCGGCGGCTTGGCGTTTCTTGCGCCCATGCGGCGGAAATGCCCGCGCCAAAAAGCCCCCCCAAGGCCAACATCAAGACAGCTTGAACAAAAATTGGGCGTTTCACGGCGATTGTCATCCCATTCATTAATGAAGCCACGGTATACCCTCTGAGGAAGCATTTCTCTGATAGCGCAAGGTGTAGCGACTGATTGTATCAGAAGCCCGCCCAATTCGTCAGCTTCAATTCTGGGAGTCGGGTCCGGTTGCGCCGCGGCGCACGTTACGGACTGGCTGGGGTTTGGACTACGGTTGCAAAAAGGGCTCACCCGCGATGGCTGCAACAAAGCGGCCGGTTCGCCATCCTTGGGTAGGACGGCAAACCGGCCGCATCGGCGTTACGTCACTCGCTTCAGTCTGGAAGCGGTGAAGGCTTTAGGCGGTCACATCAACCCCATCCGCCGGTGAACGGAATGACCAAGTGCGCTTGCGTGCCAGCCGCGCGCTCGGGGTATCCATCCTCGGGCGCAAGCCACTGAATGGGGTACGACTGGTTGAAGCGAATGAATTCGACGTGTCCGTCCATGAACAAGACATTCGCTCCGCCCGGCACATGGTTGAACTGCTGCACGCTGCCACGCCCGCCAGCGCCGCCGGGATCCCAACCTTCTCCCCACGGCGGGGTTTGAAGCGTGGAGAAGTAGTCGAACTTCACCGCGATGCTGCTTTGCGCTTCCGCGCCCGCGGCGGGATTGTTGATATCAGTAATGAAGAACCGTTCGATGCCGTCCCGTAGGCGCGGGTAGGTATCCGGCAGGGGCGAGCCATCGTCGTCAAGGTTGTAGTGGGTCCCGTCATAGTTGTACCCGAGATGGCGATCCCGAGCCGCGTTGATATCATCGTAGCCCTTGTCCCGTTTGATTTCCACCACGGGCCATTCCTCCGGCGCGCCCCGATCCCAATGGTCGCCGGGGTAGATGTCGTGCAGATATTCCCAGCCATAGAGTGGGTGCTCAATGTTGATGTAGTCGCAGATCTGCGAGATGGTGCGCGTGGCGTGGGCCAGATAGACGTAAGAGATTGGGTGGGACAAAAACGCGTCCTGCACATCCCGGGATCCCGCATCGTTGTACTGATCGCGCCGCTGTATCTCGTCGAAGGTCTGTTGCAGATCCTCTCCCAGCCCAATATCCCCGGGCCGGGCATCGGACGGGCACACCTTGATATTGACATCGGTCCAATAGTCGGGGTAGAGGGACAATCCCCGCACGCCCTTAAACCCTGAGTAGTTCGCCGTATACCGGTTCTGTCCCGGCGGGAAGTACTCGCCCCGCGCCTCATTGGCGTACATCGCGAAGATCTGGCCGAACTGGCGCAAGTTGTTCGCGCAACTCGCGCGGCGGGCAGCTTCTCGTGCGCGGGCGAGGGCCGGCAATAGGATGGCTGCCAGTATGCCGATGATAGCGATCACCACCAGCAACTCGATCAAGGTGAATCCCCGCTTCTTGCCTTTCATGACGTGTTCCTCCGTGATTTGGCATTTTGCTGCTCGGAAAAGGTCACCCCGCCGCTCACGGCCTGTCCGTGGCGGGGGTCATAACGCGGGTCTCTGACGGCTATCACCCCCTTCCAGGGTAACAATAGTATTTATCTAATACATACACATTAAGCTGTGCTATGTGTAGCAAAAACATCTTGCTCTACTACACATGTTCTGGGCCGAAAACTGTATTGCACGATATTCGTTCATGCCTCTTTAAATTAGCATAGTTGCTTTCAAGTGTCAACCTCAGAATTACGAGCCGTCTGTGCGACAGCGCAAACGGCTCTGGGCCCTTCCCAAGAGTTGTCTTGAGCGCCTGATCCCTGCCACAATGCAGGTAACAGTTGTCCCGCCGGCGGCGGGATGAAGCCAGACTCAAGGAGGCCAGGCGCATGCCATCCTATTACGAACTTCTGGGCGTTTCTCCGGAGGCCCCAAGAGAAGAAATACGGAAAGCATACCTGCAACTGGCGCACAAGTATCATCCCGACGCGGGAGGGAGCAAGAAGGACGAGGAGAAACTCAAGGAAATCAACGCCGCCTACCACTGCCTGAAGAACCCGAAGCAGCGGCTTCAATATGACTTAGGCATTTACCGCCCCCACGGCGTCTCTCCTCCCTCTGGCGCGCCGGGCTCCACAAAGCGCGCCGGTTCCAAGAAATCCGCAAAAGCCCGGTCTTCCCGGGGGCGGACGCAGCGCCACGGCTCGCGCGAGGCCGGTTCAACCTCCAATAGAGCGCACACCGCCTCGCCTGGCGCGGGCAGGTCCCAAACGAGAACGCGTGGCGTGCCGCCCGGCGCGGGCGCCGCCGGCTTCGCGGGCAGTGCGCACGCGCGCTCCTATCGTCCAGGAGCCGGCCCCACCAGCACGGCGTTTCATGACAACCTTCGGAACATCCGCTTTGGGGAAGCCGCGGGTGATGACGAAAGAGCCGTGGTGGGCGATCCCATGCATGACGTGTTCTGGACGGTGAGCCGGGCGGTGTCGGCGATATGCCTGTTGCTCAGCGTTGCGCTGTGCATGTGGGCCATGGGCGGGTTGGGGGTGCTGCCGGGCATTGTGATTGGGATCCTCGCCGGCGAAGCGTTGGGGTATTTGGCGGTGAGTTCCCTGGCGGTGTTCCTGCAGATTATGGGATGGTGGCGCCCCGGCGAACACCCAGAGGGGGATGCGGAATTTGATTGGGGATGGATGGACGTGGATGACCAGTAGCTTGGCGGCCGGGGCGCCCGGTATACTTGTTAGAACGCGCCGTTTATGAGCGCCAAGGTTATGGGGATGGGCGCGCGTAATAACAGGCTGGGGACCAAGGCGCGCCTTTCGAAACCACGGTTTTCCGCACGGATCGCAACAGGAGAGGACGGCGTTGATCGCACCCGCGCAGCTCAAGGCGACAATGGCGGTGGAGACGCGCATCTTACCGCGGCGGACTCGTTTGGCATGACGCGTCATGGATGCTAGGTCAAGCGAGGAAAAGATCCGCCGCCACGTGCAACATCTCGCCGGCGTGCTGGGGGCGCGCGGGCCGAACACCGAGAACGAACGCTCCGCGGCGCAGTACATCCAACGCCGCTTCGAGGAGCACCATTCGCGCGTCGCGGTGGAGGAGTTCAGTTCGCCGGCCACCTTTTATCCGTTGTTGGCGAGTTACTACGCCGAGTTCACGGTGGTGGCGGTGGTGGCCACGTGGGTTCCCGGCCTCGCGCTGGTGTATGGGCTCGTGGTCTTCGCGTTGTACATTGCCGAGATTACCGGGTACCGCGTGGTGTCCCGGCTGTTGCCCGAATTTTCCAGCCAAAACGTGTTCGCCCGGCACCCCGGCGTGCGGGCGCGGCGCACGGTGGTGGTCACGGCGCACTACGACACGGGCAAGGACACGCCCCTGTCGGCGCCGGGGAGCGCGCCGTGGCTGCGCAACGTCCATTACGGCCTCATCGTGTGCATGTTGGTTGTGCTGTTCTCCAGTCTCGCCCAGAACCTGGAGTTGTTCGAGGACGGCCCCATGCGGCCCGACTATGTCGCGCGGTGGACGGGCGCGCTGGTGTTGCTTACGGCGGCGGGCTGGCTCGCGCTTCTGGAACTGGCGTCCGACCAGAGGCCGGGCGCGAATGACAACGCCAGCGGGGTGGCGGTCTTGTTGGACCTCAACGAACAGCTCAGCCACGCGCCCCTGCCGCATTGCGACGTATGGCTTGTGGCCACGGGAAGCAAGGAGGGATGGCTCAACGGCATCCGGCATTTCATTACCCATCACCGGCTGGATCATGAGTACACCTACTTCATCAACATCGA
>PUOI01000356.1 GCA_003552765.1 Candidatus Hydrogenedentota bacterium
TGATCGGGAGTTCCCCCAGGTTGGTCAATCCAAAGCGGGATTGGAGGCTTTGCGCGCTGGAGCCGAAGGGATAATGCCGCGCCCCACATTCGGTGCAATCGAAATAGCTCATGTTTTCGACGACCCCGAGCACGGGGACGTTGACCTTCTCGAACATGAGGATGCCGCGGCTCACGTCGACCAGCGAGAGCGCCTGGGGCGTCGTCACGATGATGGCTCCATCCAGCGCCACCTGCTGCACCACGGTGAGTTGAATGTCGCCCGTGCCGGGGGGAAGGTCGATAATGAGGTAATCGAGCTTGCCCCAGTTGGTTTGGTGCAGGACCTGCCGGATGTAGTTCGAGACGATGGGGCCGCGCAGCACCGCCGGCGACTCGCCCAGCAAGAAGCCCAGCGACATGATCTTGAGGCCGTCCAGCTCCACGGGCAAGAGATTGGTCCCGTCGGAGTACAGCTGGGGATTATGCAGGTCGAATAGGGTAGGGACGGAGGGGCCGTAGACGTCCGCGTCAAGCAGCCCCACGGCCAGGCCTTCGTCTTGCATGCGCCGCGCCAATTGCGCCGCCACGGTGGACTTGCCCACCCCGCCCTTGCACGAGGACACCGCGATGACGGCATCGACGCCGGGGAGGATGCTGGCGTGTTGTTCCATTTTCTGGCGGGGCTTCATGCTCGAAAGCTCGACTTCAACGGCCTCGACTCCGTCCAGGGCCTCGACGGCTTCCTTGCATTGCCGCCGGAACTCTTCCTTGACCGGACAGGCCGGGGTGGTGAGTTCGACCGTGAAGCCGACGCGTCCGCCTTCGATGGTGATGTCTTTTATGAAACCCAGCGACACGATATCCTTCCCGAGATCGGGATCGATAATGTGCCGCATGCTGTCAAGCACTTGTTTCTCGGTAACCATGGGAAATCCTTACGGGTTCTGTGGTTGGCGGCTACAAGGTGGCGCCGGCGGGGATCCGGTCCGGAAGCTCGACGGCCTCGTCGCCGATGATCTGAGACAACCATAATAGCACTTGTTGGATGGCTTGAGGGGATGTGTCGAGTAAATCGGTCCCATGGGCCGTGCCCCGGTACTCCCGGACCTCGGCTTGGCCCGGTGCGATTCGCTTAAGCTCTTGGGCCGATGTAGCCGAGTAGGAATCTCCCCGGGCCGTCACGAAGAGGGAAGGCCGGTTCCCGTATTCCACGATGGCTTCCTCCGCATTGATGCCCTGGTAGTCGAGTCCGGGCGACACCATCACGAGGGCGTGGAAGTCCCAGTCGTCCTGAGCGTGGCGCAGGGCCAGCGTTCCGCCGAGGGAAGCGCCCACCAAGCCCAGATTGTCCGGATCCGAGCCATGCTCAAGCAGGATCTCCTTCGCCGCGCGAATGTCCTGGGTCACGCGCAGCCAGTCCTCCCGATCAAAATCCTGCCGGCGGGACGGCTGATCATCGCCGGTGCTGCTGTCCCCATGCGCCCGCATATCGATGGCGAGGGATTGGAACCCCGCTTCCTGAGCGCGCCGCGCGAACACATCCCAGTGGCCGCGCCGTCCTCCAAGGCCGTGGACAAGGACAAGGCCGGGCGGCCTGACGCCGTCTCCGCGCGGGGAGACCGCCGAATAGAGGGTCGCCCCGATTTCCGCCCCGTCCTCCGTGTGAAACGTTAGATCCTCAGGAGCGCGCCGGGCCGGAGGGGAGTCGCCGCAACCCTTTGCCAGCATGAGCAGACAAAGGGCGGCAAGCAACAGGACTTGTCTACGGTTGGGAGTTGTCATAAGCAGCCGCGCGCTTATGTATGAGAAAGCAGTGTGAAACCATAACTCTACCTGTTAGAGCGCCAAGCCCAAATCTGTTGACAAGCGAAGTGAACGTGTTAGGAGGTGGCATGGCCTTCCAGGCCATGAATCACGGGCTGGAAGCCCGTGCCGCCTCACGGCCAAGAAAGGCTATCCACAATTTTCGGAAGGGCCGAGTACTGTAAGAGAGTGGCCGGGGTCCCTGGGGTTGCCGAGTATCGGCCCCATCTTGTCTATCCGGCAATGAGGGATTGCAGTTTCATGGCCAGCGTCATATCGCCCTCCACCTTCAGTTTACCACTCAAAAAGGCCTGCTCGCCGCTGAGTTCGCCGGACACAATCTTCATCCAGTCATCGGCAGAGGCCCGCAGGGTGACGCTGGGCGCAGCCGCGGTTCCCTCCACGATTTCGGGTTGGCCATCGGTCACCCGGACATACCAATCGCCGCCCCCGTCTCCACTGAGGTGAAACTGGTATGTAGCGGTAAGGCCTTGTACTTTGGAGGGATCAATACGGTCCTTAAGAGCTAGAAAGAACTGTCCGGCGCTGCTTATGTCCATCAATAGGCTCCTCTTATTTGAAGTTTAAGGGAGAAAAACCGCCGGGGACGGTCCGATTCCAGGAGCCTCTCGGCGGTATTCTCTCGGTCGAATGCTCTGTTTCAGTGCGTGCGATTAGCCGAAGGGCCCATCGTCGTCCTCGCTCTCCGTCTCACTTAACCCCGCCAGCTCCTCATAAATTTCGGGCGGCTGGAACAGCGGGGACAGGCGAATGGCCCGCTCCTGCTTTAGTCCCTTGTATAGACTCACCATCATGATCAGTAGGACTACCGCGAGCGGCAGCCCCGTGGTAATGGCCCCCGTTTGCAACGCGCTAAGTCCCCCCAACCATACAAGGATCGCCGCGACGATTCCTTCCATGACGGCCCAGTAGACCCGTTGCGCCGTGGGCGGTTGCGGGTGGCCGCCAGCGGTAAGAATGCTGACCACCATCGACGCGGAGTCGGAGGAGGTTACGAAGAACCCCGCGATAAGCACGACCGCGATGAGCCACGTCACCTGCTGCGCGGGAAAATGCTCAAAAAGGGCGAAAAGCGCCACGTCTACATCTTCCACTACGAGGTCCGCCAGGCCGGCCTCAGGCGCGGAAATCAGTTCCACGTGGAGGGCGCTTCCGCCAAAAATGGAGAACCAAACGAACGTGGCCAATGTGGGAGCCAGCAAGGTTCCCATGATGAATTCGCGTATGGTGCGGCCCCGGGATATCCGGGCGATGAACATTCCGACAAAGGGGGACCACGCAATCCACCAGGCCCAGTAGAACACCGTCCAATCCCCAAGCCAATCCGATCCCTCAAAAGTGGCGGTCCATGTGGTTGTCTGCACAATGTTCTGTAGATAGAAGCCAAAGCTTTGAACAAAGATATTTAATATGAAAAGCGTGGGACCCACAATGAGCAGTGCTATAGCCATTAGCACGGCTACGCTGAGATTCCACTCGCTCAATCGGCGGATGCCGACATGAAGACCCAACACGACGGAAACCGTGGCGACAGCCGTAATCGCGGCGATCAGTACTACTTGTATGCCCGCTCCCACGGGTAGACCGAAGGAATAGTTCAGGCCGCGATTGACCTGGATCACCCCCAGCCCCAGAGAGGTGGCGACTCCGAATAGGGTGCCAACAACCGCCACGATATCAATGATGTTACCGGCGGTTCCATGGACGCGTTCCCCAAGCAAGGGGTAGAACGCGCTCCGGAGGGTAAGCGGCTGATTTCGGCGAAACCCAAAATAGGCCAAGGTAACCCCCAAGAGACTGTATACAGCCCATGGGTGTACACCCCAATGAAAGAACGTCAAATTAAGGGCTTGCTGAGCGCCCGCCGGGCCTTCCTCGCCGGCCCCTGTGGGAGGATTCACATAATGCATGAGCGGTTCGGCCACGCTGTAGAATAGAAGTCCAATGCCCATACCGGCGCTAAACAGCATGGCGAACCACGTCGGGTAGCTAAAATCGGGCTCGCTATCGTTGGGTCCTAATCGGATGTTTCCAAAACGGCTGAAGGCGAGGTAAATCACAAACCCCAAAATGACCGCAACGGCGGTAATATAGAACCATCCGAAGTACTCCGCCAGAAAGCCTTGGATGGCGTTAACGGCCGTCTCCATCGCTTCAGTCCAGCCGATCCCCAGCACGATGAAGAAGAAGATGAGGGCGGATGCGACATAGGAAACGACAGGATGAATGACAAGTCCGTACCGGTTGGGAGAGGGTATGGATTCGTGGGCTTCGGGGCCTAGACCGTGTTCATCTTGTGTCATGTGTGCAAATCCCCTTCGCTGCGCTTTTGCTTTTGAGCCACGGTAGGCGCCGTCTCTGCGGCGCTGGACTAAAGGAGCAGCTCAACGCACTCCTGTGATTCAAAAAAGCCGCCCCGGACTTGTGAAGTACGGGACGGCTTAGCCTAACATAGATGGACCGTCGTTTTCAGACTTGCGCTCAAGGGACTACATCATGCCGGGCATGCCGCCCATACCGCCCATACCGCCCATACCGCCGCCGGGCATGGCGCCATCGCTGGAATCATCTTCCTCGGGCGCGTCGGTCACCAAGCATTCCGTGATGAGGAACATCCCGGCCACGCTCACGGCGTTCTGGGTGGCGCTGCGCAGCACCTTGGCCGGATCGATGATGCCCGCCTTGACCAAGTCTTCAATCTCGCCGGTGTCGGCGTTCAGGCCATGGCCTTGCTTGGCGCTGCGCACGTCGCGCACAATCACGGACCCTTCAAGGCCCGCATTCTCGGCGATCCGGTGCAGCGGCGCCTCCATGGCGTCACGCACGATCTTCGCACCCAACGCCTGGTCGCCTTCGAGTTCGAGGGCATCGAGCTTCTTCTGGACATGCAGGAAGGGCACGCCGCCGCCGGGAACGAAGCCCTCTTCAATAGCCGCGCGGGTGGCGCTCAGCGCGTCATCGGTGCGCGCCTTCTTTTCCTTGAGTTCGACCTCGGTCGAAGCGCCCACGCGGATGACCGCCACGCCGCCGGCCAGCTTGGCCAGCCGTTCTTGCAGCTTCTCACGATCGTAATCCGACGTCGTGGCCTCGATGGCCCTGCGAATCTGCTCGCAGCGGGCCTTGACATCCTTCTTCGTGCCGGCGCCTTCGACGATCGTGGTGTAATCCTTGGTAAGCTCGACGCGTTTGGCTTGGCCGAGTTCCTTGAGTTCAACGTCCTCGATCTTCTTGCCCAGCTCCTCGGTGATGAACGTGCCGCCGGTCAAGGTGGCGATGTCCCGGAGGATCTCCTTGCGCCGGTCGCCAAAGGCCGGAGCCTTCACCGCCGCCACATTGAGGATGCCGCGCATCCGGTTGACCACCAGGGTGGCCAAGGCTTCGCCTTCCACGTTCTCGGCGACGATCAGCAAAGGCTTGCCGCTTTGCGACACGGCCTGAAGCAACGGAAGCATCTCTTGGATGTTGCTGATTTTCTTTTCGTAACAGAGGATATAGCAATCCTCGAGTTCGACCCGCATGTTTTCCTTGTCCGTCACGAAGTACGGCGAAAGGAAACCGCGGTCGAACCGCATGCCCTGCACCACCTCGAGTTCGTTCTCGAGGCCCTTGCCTTCCTCGATGGTCACCACGCCATCGTCGCCCACGTTCTCGATGGCGTCGGCGATGAGTTCGCCAATCTCTTTGTCGCCATTGGCCGAGATCGTGGCGACTTGGGCGACCTCGTCCCGTGTGCGGATCTTCTTGCTCGCCTCGGCGATGCCATCCAGAACCACCTTCAGGGCCTTTTCCATGCCCCGCTTGAGGTAGGCCGGATTCGCGCCCGACGTAACCTGCTTGTAGCCCCGCTTGATCAGGTGCTGGGCAAGGACCGTCGCTGTGGTCGTGCCGTCGCCGGCGGTGTCCTGCGTCTTGCTTGCGGCTTCCCGCACCATGCGGGCGCCCATGTTTTCGTAGGGATCCTTGAGTTCGATTTCCTTGGCCACCGTCACCCCGTCCTTGGTGATATTCGGCGCGCCAAAGGATTTCTCGAGCAAGACGTTGCGGCCCCGCGGGCCCATCGTGGCCTTGACGGCGTCGGCTAGTACGTCCACCCCTCGGATGAGGGCTTCCCGCGCTTCATGTTCGAAAGCCAGTTGTTTGGCCATGGTGTGAATCTCCCCTTCTTTTCCTGTGCGAACACAAATTGTTATCGGACAGACATCAGTTGAAAAATGGATTGCTCCGGCGTGGTGTTCTTGGGCCGGGGATGAGGGCCATCCCGGCTTCGGTATTACACGCGCCAAGCGTCCTCCGCGCGGCTTGCCGGAGAAAGAGCCGTCCACGCTTAGTGAGAGCCGCCCAGTGGGGCGAGGAAAACGGCTGTTAGCACTCGCTCCTTGGGAGTGCTAACAACATGCTAGCACACGCTTCGCCCCGTGTCAAGAGGGTGGGCGCCCAATTCGCGCGGGGGAGTGCAAGAGGGGTTGTGGGGGTATCGGCAATGGCCCGCCCACGCTCCGGTGAAGGGGCATGAGCGGGCCAGGAAATCGAAAGGGGAGTGTTCAGAACGACAGCAAGCAATGCCAGATGAACATGTAGGCGAGCTGATCGTTTTCTTCCCAAGTCCGCTTCACAATGGCTTCATCTCCCATGATTTTGGGAAACTCCTGGCGTTTTTCCTCCCAAGGTACGCATACGCCTGGGGCCCGGTTGGTAGCCGGCTGCGGGGTGTGCTCACTCATGGCGGTACTCCTTTCTTCCCAATCGCCGGGTACGGCAGTGTGCCGGGCGTTTACATCCCCCGGCCCTTCGGGCCACCCCCTTCAAAGGGGGAATTGAGCCGCTCACCCGATGGCGCCGCTTTGGATGGAGAATCCTTCCCTTGGAAGAGGGATGTCGTTCCCTAGAGCAGCGCCTTATCCAGCGATTGGAATCTCCTGCGACAATTGACAGTCTCGGTTGCGGTCCTTCAGTACTTGCCGTATTCAATGGTGAAATCGGTCATGGCCCGGACGTTTTCTGGCTTGGAATCGTTTTGCATGATCGCGCTGGCGTCCATGCAATAGCCGCCGTCCTGCGCGCACAAGTCGATGAGTTCCTTGCACTTCGCGCGGACTTCCTCCTCGGTCCCGTACGCCAGCAGGGCGTTGGGCACGCCGCCGGTGATGCAGAACTTCTTGCCGAGAATCCGCTGTGTCTCCCCGGGATCGCTTTGGTCCAAGTGGAACACGATGCTCTTCTCCGGCAATTCGGCGAAGGATTCCAGGTGAGCGGTCCAGTCGCCCTCTGCATAGAACAGCGTTTGAAGACCGTGCGACCAGATGTTCTCGATGACCTTTTTCAGGGTGGGCCAATAGATGGCGTCAAAATGTTCTTGCTTGATGAAGGGGACACAGCCCCGGTGCATCCAAAACGCCACGGGGACGTTGCGCTCGGGATCCGCCCCGGACAGGTGGACGGCCATATGGGTGAGATGAGGCACAAGGGCTTCAGAGGCGGCCTTGACTTTGTCCGGTATCGTCAGCAGGTCGTCCGTCAGGCCGATGTATCCCCGCATCTTGTCCGCGATGATGTCCATCGGCGCCTTCAGCATGCCGCCGATGGCGGACGCCGTCCCGCATTCCGCGCGCAGGCGGGCGCCTTGTTGCCCCAATGCGCCAAAGTACTGGAGCATGGACATGCCGCCCTTCACGAGCGCCATGTTATGGCGGAAGGTGACGGCCTCGCCGGGGGCGTTCACATCGTTGGATACGCGCGGGAACCACGTATTAAATAGGAACGCGGTGGGATCCTCGATGAGCGCGTCGTATTCCTCCGGCAGCATGTGCGCCGCATGCTCCGGCGGCTCGATGTATTGAAAGGCCGTGTCCGCGCTTATCTCGACGCCGGGCGAGGCGTAGTACTTCATGCCCATGGCTTGCGTCAGCGCGGTCCAGACGTAGACCATGTTGCCCACGCACGCATCCCACTGGAAGTCGCTGGCGCACTTACAGACAGCGTCACAAGCCTTGGTGTAATCCTGGGTGATCTCCTGACACGTATAGCCTGCGTAGGTGGCCACGAATTCCGCAGCCAGCGGACGCACGGGCACCCGGTCGGGCTTGCCATTGCGCAAGGCGGTGACGTAGCGTTGAAGCCGCTGTTGATACAGGGCTTCCATGGAGTCGCTCATAGCTGCATCCCCTTCTCTTCGCCGAGGCCTTGCGTGACGCAGACACGTCTCCTTGCCGGCCTGGCTGGTTCCCCCAGACGCTCCGGGAACGAGATCCCCCGGGCGTGAACTGTAGATGGGCGGCTGTTTGCCCGCCGAGCGTCACCATACCAGAATCCGGCTGCAAGGGGCCAATCGGCGTCACATGGAAAGGCCTTAGCACTCAAGTGGATCTTGTCTTTACCGGCGAATTTGTGATAGCGTTTTAGTGTGATTCACTGCTTCTAAGACAATCCCACTCGGGCCGACAAGATAGGCGTATCCAAGCAAGGATAGCCGTCAGGTCCGTACGGAGTGTCCGGCAATCCGCACGCGCCCCTTCAAGCGGGCGCCGATTCCAAAAGAGGAACCCCTATTCCATGCTCCAAGATTACTTGCGCAAATACCGGCGGCCGATCTTCTGGACCACGCTGGTGCTGATCATCTTTCCCTTTGTAGGGGCGAGGATGTTCTCGGGGGGCGGCACGGGAACGCCCCGGGAACTGCAAGAGTTGCACGGCCCGGTGGCCATCGTGGGCGATGTCGTCATAAGCCGCCAAGAGTATCAACAGCGTATCAACCAGGCAATACAGCGCCAGGTGCAAATGGGCGGGAGCCTTCCGAGTCCACAGGAGTTGGCTCAAACGGGTGTGGCGGACCAGATTCTGAATGATCTCATTGACCGGGCGCTGCTTCAGAACATCGCCCGGCGGTCCAACTATGCGTTTGACCGGGATTATTTGGCTGAGGTGTTGCGGGAAGATCCCACGTTTCGGGATGAAACCGGCCAGTTCGACGTGGAACGCTGGAACGAGCTGGTCCGGCAACCCGGCATCAACTGGGACCAAATCTATGCGGAACTTCGTCAA